>JBAPMC010000119.1:0-5017 GCA_049278415.1 Solirubrobacteraceae bacterium | reverse complement strand
GGCGCGAACGTCCTCGCGCTGGCCGAGAGCCGCCAGCGCCGTCCTCGTCTGCTCGCGCGATCGTCCCTGCGCGCGACCGGAGAGCGCAAGCGACGTGGCGAGCGTCTTGCGGCGATGAGCAAACGCGCCCCCAACAAGGGCGCGCAGGCCGGGGCTCGGCGCCGGTCCCCTGCGTCGCAAACCCACGAGCACCGAGTCAACGTTTGGCGCCGGATGAAACACGCTGCGCGGGATCGACCTGAGCACATGCACCTCACAGGCAAGCTGCGCAATCGCCGACGGAGCGCCGTATGCGGCGCTGCCCGCCTCTGCCGCAAGGCGCTCGCCAACCTCGCGTTGAACCATTGCAACCCACAGCTCAACGTGTGGCAGCTCCTCGATCGTGCGCAGCAGCGCCCCCGCCGCCACGCCGTAGGGAAGATTCGCAACAACCTTCGACGGAGCCGGCGAAAGCGCCGCGAGATCGAGCGTCATCACATCCGCCCAGTGCACGCTCACGTTCTCGTATCGGTCGGTCGCGTCGAGCAGCGCCTCGCTCAAGCGCTTGTCGATCTCCACAACGTGCACATGGCGAGTACGCGCCGCCAGATGCTCGGAGAGCACCCCCAAGCCCCCGCCAATCTCGAGCACCACGTCCGGAGGCTGCAGCTCCGACGCGCGCTCAATCACGCCAAGGATGTTCGAGTCAATCAGGAAGTTCTGGCCCAAGTCGCGATCGGGGCGAATCGCGAACTGGCGCATGCGCCGCAGGCTTGGCTGCACTGGCTCGCCTGCCCGCCCCTCGTCGTGGGGAGTCTGCGAAGGGGGGCCCTCGCCGTCGGCGGTCGGCGCCGGCTTGCGAGAGGGAGGTGACGATTCGTGGGATGTCACTTCGCTCATCACCATCTGAGCAGGCGCTCGGCGTTGCGCTCCACAATCGCGCCCAGCTCGGCGATTGGGATTCCGCGCCCCTCGGCAATGAACGCCGCCGTGTGCGCCACGAACGCCGGCTGATTGCGGTGCTTGCCTGTGCCCTTCAGGGCGCGCACCACCTGGGGGGTCAGATAGGGCGCGTCGGTCTCAACAAGCAGCCGCTCATCGGGCACTTCGCGCGCTGCCTGGGCTAGATCGGCGGCGCTTTTATAAGTGACGTTGCCTGCGAAGGAGATCATGTAGCCGCGGTCCAGGCACTCCTGCAGTCGGTCGGGCATCGAGAAGCAGTGCATCACCACGCGCACCCCATCCGCCTCCGCGGCAAGCTTGGCGAGCGTGTCCTCATCGGCGGCTCTCGTATGGATCACGAGCGGCTTGTCCGTCTCGCGCGCCAGCGCAATCTGCGCGGAGAAAGCCCGCTCCTGGTCGGCTCGCGAAGCGCCTTCGCGGTAGAAGTCAAGACCCGTCTCGCCAATCGCCAAGCAGCGCTCGTGAGCTGCAAGCGCGCGCAGCTCCGCCAGGTCGGCATCGTCGAACCCATGCGCCTCGTTGGGGTGACGCCCGATCGCCGCGAATACCTGAGGAAAAGCCTCAGCCGCCGCCAGCGCCGCACGGCAGGAGGCGCCATTCGTGCCCACGGTCAGCATTCGCACCACTCCCGCCGCCTCCGCAGCAGCCACAAGCTCCACATCAGGCTGCTCGCAGAGGTGCAAATGGGTGTGGCTGTCGATCACGGCTACGCCGGTTGACCGACCGGCTCGCCTGCGTCCTTCTTGGGAAACAACGGCCGTAGCGGCTGCACCCGCTGCACAGACCCTGCACCGAAGCTAGCGCCGGCGAGCGAGAGGTCGGGCGCTTCCAATGTCGCCAACAGTCGCACGGTGCTGTCGGGAAGGTAGGGATGGAGCAGCACCGACACCACCCGCAAACCCTCTGCGAGCGTGCCCAGCACACGATCAAGCTCCTGTGAGCGCTCGGGGTGCTTGGCGATCTGCCAGGGCGCCTGTTCCTCGACGTAGCGGTTCAAACGACGCACGTGCTTCCAGATCTCATCGAGCGCGCTTGTCAGCTCCACCCCGTCAATCAGCTCGCTTACGCGCTCGCTCAGCCCCGCGAAGTCGTTGGAGAGCTCGCCGTCCAGCTCTGCCGTTGGCAGCACGCCGTCGCGGTAGCGCACAATCATCGCAATCGTGCGGCTGGCGAGATTGCCGTAGTCGTTGGCTAGCTCGCTCTCGTAGCGCTGCTCGAATGATGCGGTGGACACCGACCCGTCTTGGCCGAAGCTGACGTCGCGCAACAGGTAGAAGCGCAGCGCGTCGGAGCCGAAGCGGTCGATCACCTCAAAGGGGTCGAGCACATTGCCGAGCGACTTGCTCATCTTCTCGCCATCCATCAACAGATAGCCGTGCACGAACACACGCTTGGGCAGCTCTATCCCAGCCGCCATCAAGAGAGCCGGCCAGTAAACGGTGTGAAAGCGCAGGATGTCCTTGGCGATCAGGTGCACGTTCGCCGGCCAGAACGCCTCGGTCAGGCTCGTCTGCGCCGCAGCTGGCTGCTCTGCACCTGTGCTCGCAGGGGCCGGTGCATAGGAGAGCGCCGAGTAGTAGTTGAGCAGCGCATCGAACCACACGTAGAACACGTGCTCCGCATCCCATGGCACCGGCACGCCCCAGGTCAGCTTGTGGCGGGTGAGCGGCACGTCACGCAAGCCGGAGCGGATGAACGACAGCGCCTCGTTGTAGCGGGTCTTCGGCGCAACGAAGTCCTCGTGCTCGGCATACAGGCGCTCGAGCGGCTCCTGGAAGGAGGAGAGCGCAAAGAAGTAGTTGTCCTCCTGCTCGCGTGTGAGCTTGACGTGATGAATCGGACAGAGCTCACCCTCGTCGATTTCGTTCTCAGCCTTGAAATCGGCGCACTTGGGGCAGTACCAGCCCTCGTAGGTGCCCATGTACACGTGGCCGTTCTCGCGCACTCGGGTAAGGATCTCCTGCACAACCGCCATGTGCTGCGGGTCGGTCGTGCGGATGAAGAAGTCGTTCGTAGCGTCGATACGCGGGGCCAGCGCCTTGAAGCGCTCGGAGTTGCGATCGGCAAGCTCCTGGGGCTGCACGCCGAGCGCATGGGCAGCGTCCGCCACCGGCTCGCCGTGCTCGTCGGTGCCCGTCAGGAAGAAAACCTGCTCCCCGCGCTGGCGATGGTGGCGGGCGAGCACGTCGGCGGCAATCGTCGTATAGGCGTGGCCGAGGTGCGGGGCCGCGTTGACGTAGTAGATGGGAGTGGTTACGTAGAAGGACACTTTGTCCCAGGCTACTGGGCGCGTTGCGAGGAGGAGCGTTCGAGATTCGCTATTGAGTCGTGCACCTCCTTTCCGATGGCTGTGAGCGTCCAAGCGTTGGGCTCGCCGCGCAGGGGATCTCCACCCTGGTTCTCGATCAGACCGAGCCTGTGCAGCCGTGCGAGCAGCTTTGAGGCTTGGCCTTGGTCGCCTATGCCGGCACTCTCGCCAAGAGCGCGGTTAGAGGACCCCGGGTGCTCAGCAACAGACATCAAGACACGCATCGTGCGATAAGTGAGACGCATCGGGAGACCCTGCAGCGGGTCGGTGCGCACGATCGGTTGCTTTGCAGATCGTCTCGGTGTGGGCCGTTCGATCTCCTTGCATGCCGCGGCGGGGCCGAGATATGGGAGCACGATCATTCCCATCAGCGGACCCACAAGCTCGAGCAGGCTGTCGTTTCCCGTTTCAGTGAGTCGCCCGTGCAGGACACCCAGCACTCCCCCCACAATCCCCTCAGCAGTCAGTGGCGGCAGCTCGCCCTTGCCTTCGACGCGTCCCTGCTCAATGGCGGGAATGATCTGAGCGATCACGTTTTGGCGTCGCTCTAGCGCCCGTGGTCCCGCGGCCAGGCTCTCAACGATCAGCAAGCGCCCTTTAGCCGCGTCCCACTCCAAGGACTCCAACAGTGACGTCAACGCCAGCCGCATCCTCGAACGCCATTCGCCAGATCTCCCAAAGACAGGGACAACGACTTCCGCCAGACCCTTCAACGCCTCGTCAAAAGCAGCCAAGAAGCAGTCTTCGCGATCCTCGAAGATCTCATAGAACGTGCGACGCGACACGCCCGAGCGGCCCACCACATGTGCGACCGACACGTTTGCCGCACCGCGCTCGGATACCTCCTGCGCCATCGCTGTCAACATTCGTGCGCGCTGAACCTCAGCTACCTGCCTGTGCCCACCAGGATACTCGCGACCTACGCCATTGCTGCTGGGCTCAAGCCCACTGGACGCCGTCCCCTCTGACGATGTCCTTTTCCTTCCTGCCATCTCATTTCTTCTTTTTGTGCTTGTTGGCTGTTCTCTTCTTAGTTGTCTTGTGCTTGAAGCAGCCAGTGACGTTGATCGGTGTTGACGTGTTGATGTGTGCGCCGTTTTGTCCGGTGAATGAGGTTGGCATCTTGAGTTTTGCTTGGCAGAGGTTGCCGTTGGCTGCCAGTGCTGATCCCGGCCCGTTGGGCAGGGTTAGTTCGAAGGTTCCAACGGGAACGTCTGGGACAGTCTTGAAGGTGCTGCTTGTGATCCCGGCTTTGCTGATGAACGTTTCGCCGTGCAGATACACGGTCACGCCATAGCCTTGGAGTACGACGACTAGTTCAGGGAACTTCGCGCCACCGTAGGACACGAAATAGGCGGGGCCCTTCAACGCAACCGGCAGTACCGGTGTCGTTGCTTTGGCTTGCCCAACGATCGATCCTGGAGGACAGTTAGCGGGGTTCGCTTCAAACGTCTTTGACGGGCAGGCCTTTTGTAGTGTCGTGAGGCGTGACGGTAGTTGCTTTGGCAGGTCAACCTTGACCTTTGCGATGTTCGCGTCATAGGGTCCCGCGGGGTAGGTCAGCTTTACTTTGAGGCTCGCACCGTTCTTACGCGAGGTCTTCCCCGACGTTGCGACCGCAAGCTTCGGTTTGAACGCCAGCACTGCACAGTTCGTCGCCTGGAACGGCACTGCTAGTGCTGCGGTTGATCCTTCGCTGCTTGTGAGGCTGCCTGTGATCTTCAGCGGTTCGCAGTTGGTTGGGTTGAACGTGAACCCTGGCCGGTT
>JBAPMC010000118.1:0-1526 GCA_049278415.1 Solirubrobacteraceae bacterium | reverse complement strand
ACTTGAGGGTCATGCCCAAGCCGATTCGACTGCGCTCGACGTGCGAGTCCAGGCCCGTGGCGTCACCTATCGGCTGAGAGCGGTTCTTGGCGACCGCGCGACCGCCCAGCTGCGCTGGAGCAGAAGCCAAGATCAGGGGGGCGGGCGCGAGTGGGAGCAGGCCAAGCTACGCGACGTCATCGGAGCCCTCGAAAGCTACGAACCGGTACGCGCTCTCACCGAGCAGGCACTTGCACGCCATCGCGATGATCCGACGGTGCTCTCGACGCGTCTCCGCGACGAATTCGAGCGGCTCTGCACCAGCCCGATCGTGCTCAATCGCGGCCTGCGTGAAGCAGTGCTGGACGCGGTCGAGCGGCGCAGCGTGACGATGAGCGAGATCGCCTTGCGTTGTGGGATCGTCAAGCACGATCGCCTTGGCAACCCGAGCGGGGAGACGAGCTGGCTCGCGCGCCGGGTGGGCCTCATGCCCGAAGGCGGGGCCCAGGCAACGACCCCGTGGATCCACAGTGATGTGCTCGCCGCAATCGCTCGTCGTGGCCTTGGTCTCAGTCCGCGCGAAGTCGAACTCCAGTGAGCGCCCCTCTGCCAGGCGCCGCGCTTGCGGCCGGACCCGGTAGTCCGGAGCAGGTCACGATCCTCTGTGTCGAGGCGGACGCCACCTTCGGAGGTGAGCTGGTGGAGCAGTTGCGCGCTGACGGCTACCGCACGGCTCACGCCCGTAGCGCCGAGCATGCACGAGTGCTCGCCCGCGCCAGCCCGATGCAGGCGGTCCTACTCGGATCTCTCGACGGTCCTCGTGCGATGCTCGACCTACTCGAGGAGATACGCGCATCGAACCCCCTGTCAGCCGACGCGACTTGGGACGCGAGCCTACCTCTGATCGTTCTCGATCCAGGTGCCACCCAACTGGACCTATTGCGAGCCTTCGAGGCGGGCGCCGATGATTTCATCGCCAGCGAGCATCACCCTTACCTGGAGTTGCGTGCCCGCTTGAAAGCCCTGCTCCGACGCGCTCAGATGCCCCACCTTGCATGTATGAGCGTCGGGCCTTTGCGTGTCGACACGAGCGCCCACACGGTCCATGTCTCCGGGATGACTGTTGAGCTAGGTCGCCTCGAGTACGAGCTACTCGTTCACTTGGCACGCAACCCCACCGCCGTTTGCGCCAAGCAGGAGCTGCTACGCGCGATCTGGCGCGAGCGCTGCCTGTCTGGGACCCGGACCGTGGACAGTCACGCCTGTCGTCTACGTCGCAAGCTTCGTGCGGCCGGCGCCCCCGGATTCGTGGTGAACGTTTGGGGTGTCGGCTACCGCTTGCTCTAACGCTCAAGCGCTTCCTCCTGGCTCTGATGCTCGACGGTCCGCTCGGGCTCTGACGCCCGACCTCCCCAGAAGCTCTCGCTCCATCCACTCTCTCGAGCCCTGGGCTCGACCCATCTGCTCGGGCTCTGCCCACCTCGCAACCCCGCGGCGAGCCTCTTGGCTCGCCGCTTATCGTTTACCCCCAATGGCCGGTCTCACCG
>JBAPMC010000117.1:0-24247 GCA_049278415.1 Solirubrobacteraceae bacterium | reverse complement strand
CGATCCAGCCGAGGGTGACACCGCCAAGGGCCGCTAGCACACAGGCACATGGGGCGATACTCGCTTCTCCCAGTACTCGCCTGCCCGCCCGCTCGAGTGCGAGCAATGCCGCAGGAGCCTGAAGTTCCATCATTCAGGCAAGGACGGTACGCGACAGCGGGGATCAAAACATCGGCCATGTGGCCGGTCTTAATCGCGCGCGGAAGCAGAGCGAAGGTAGTTGCGGCGGGTTTTCTGGGACGATCTTCTGGGATGGTGACCCACGGGGGACCTCTGATCGGGCGCGAGTCCGAGCTCGTCGAGCTTCAGTCAAAGCTCGTGTCCAGCCCGCTGGTGACCATCACGGGCGCCGGGGGGTGCGGCAAGACGCGGCTCGCGCTCGAGACAGCCGAGCGGATCGCCTCCCTGCCAGGCCATGATGGATATGTGGTGGCTTCGCTGGCGGATGTGTCGCGAGCCGATCGGCTCACCGAGGCGCTGATGGCCGCTGTGGGTGTGCGTGAGCGCTTCGGGAGCACGCCGAAGGACGTCCTGGTCGAGCATCTGGCCTCGCGGCGGCTGCTGTTGGTGCTGGACAACTGCGAGCACCTTCTCCCCGACGTCGCCCAAGTCGCCGGCGAGCTGTGCCGCGGTGCGCCCGATCTTCGGCTGCTCGCGACCAGCCGAGAGCCGCTGGCGATCGACGGGGAGTGCGTGCTTTGCCTCGGCCCGCTGAGCCTTCCCGAGCCGGACGATGACGGTGTCGGCGCGATCGTCCGTTCTGACGCTGGGCGGATGTTCGTTGAGCGAGCCGTGCGTGGAGACGCGGCGTTCGCGCTCACGCCGAGGACGGCTCGGGCCGTGGTGAGGATTTGTCGCGAGCTCGACGGTCTGCCGTTGGCGCTCGAGCTGGCCGCGGCACGCCTGGACACGCTCAGCGTCGAGCAGATCGCTCGCGAGCTAGGCGGGCAAGGTCGTCTCGCTACTTCCGGGAGTGTCGCTGAGCTCCCGCGCCACAGCTCGCTGCGCGCGTCGCTGGATTGGAGCTACCGCCTGCTCGAGGAGACCGAGCGGGGGCTACTGCGGCGCCTGTCCGTGTTCTGCGGTGGGTTCACAGCCGACGCGGCACGCGGAATCGCTGCGCCTTCCAAGAGCCCGACGGATGTTCACGATTCCCTTCAAGCATTGGAAAGGAAGGGCCTGTTGGTGCCAGCACCCGAAGGCGCACGGGGGCGCTGGCGGCTGCTTTCGACGGTGGCCGAGTACGCGGGTAACGAGTTGGCGAGGGCCGGTGAAAGCGACGAGTTGGCGGACCGGCACCTGTCCTGGTTTCAGGCATGGGCCGCGCAAGCCGATGGCAGGCTTCTGCAGGACGGGCACGAGCCGATCGACGCGGAGGGTCCGAACCTACGCCGCGCGCTCGACCGCGCTCTGGAGCACAATCCGGCAAGCGCATTGGCGATCGCAGCTTCGCTGATGCGTCACTGGATACTCGCCGAGCACTTCCAAGAAGCGCGCGCGATCTGCTCGGCTGCGCTTGACGCAGTTGACGAGAACGCGGGTGCGGATGGGCAGGCGCGCGCGCTCGTTCTGTGCGGGGCGGCGCTGGTCGCGATGCTGAGCGAGGACTACGAAGGGGCGCTCGCGAACACGCAGGCAGGTCTCGCGTTGCTGGGCGCCGTCGAGGATCCTGGCGTCAAGGCGACCTGTCTGCTGTGCTCCTCGATGGTGCTGATCCAAACCGGCGTGGACCTTCACGGCGGCCTTACCAACGCCGAGTGGGCCGTGCAGCTCGCAGAGCAGCACGGGCACGATCAGCTTGGGCTGGCTTGGGCGCTCGTGTCGCTCGCGGTCGCGGCAATGCTGTGCGAGCGCTTCCAAGCGCTCGGCGAGGCATACGAGGCGTTCCTCGCGGTCCCGGCAGGCTGCGAGCATCGGACTCTTCGCGCGTGGGCGGAGCAGACGGCGGCGTGGGCGCAGGTCAGCGTCGGGTCGCCCGAGCGGGCGCTCGTACACATCGAACGGGCAAGCGCCCTGGAGGGCGACTGGCCGTCGATGACGCATTTTCAAGTGCTCGGCTTCCGTATACATGCGCTAGCCCGCCTCGGGCGCACCGATGAGGCCATAACCACAGGCGAGCAAGCCCTACAGGACGCCAGGGAGTCCGGGGCGCTGCAGGCGGTCCCCGCGATCGAACTGGCGCTCGCGACCGCCGAGCTTCTGCATGGTGCCCTGGACTCCGCCACCGTCCGGGCAAACGGGCTTCTGCGCATGCCGCACCTGCACACGCTCGCTCTCGCTCGTGAGACGCTGGCCCGGATCGCGCTTGCACGCGATCGGCCCGACGAGGCACACCGACATGCGAGCGAGTTGGAAGCGATCGCGCAACGGTCGGGGTGTTTGCGCCAGCAGGTGCTCGCGGAGTACATCAATGGCCGGGCCGCGATCCAAACCGGCGAGAAGGAGAAGGGGCGCGATCTCCTACACGCCGCGCTGGCTAGATACGCGGAGCTTGGCCTGGAGCGCGAAGCAGCGGACGTGCTCGACGAGCTCTCCCTGCTCGCGGCAGACGCGGGAGAAGTCGAGCGGTGTGCCCGCCTGGCCGCAGTCGGCGCGTCAACTCGCGCACGGCTCAGCTGCGCGCCCACACTTGGGCTGACGGAACGGTTCGACACCGCGCGCACACAGCTCACAGCCAATGGAGCCAGCGATGACTGGGACGCTGCTTGGGCGCAAGGCGAACAGACCGCGCTGGCCGACGCGATCGCCTACGCACGACGAGGACGAGGACGCCGCCGCCGCAGCACCGCGGGCGGCTGGCCAAGCCTGACCGACACCGAGCGCGACGTGGCGCTCCTGGCCGCCAGCGGCAAGACCAACCCACAGATCGCCACGCAGCTCTTCATCGCCCGAAGCACAGTGAAGACGCATCTCTCAAGCGTCTACCGCAAGCTCGACGTCGCAAACCGCACCGAGCTCGCGGGCGCCGCGCGAGACGCTATGTAGGCACTGACCGGGCGCTGTCGTTCGGGTGCTGCCCGCTTGTCAGTGCCGCACCTCGTAGTAGAGGTCGGCGGGGTCTTCGAAGTCATGCACCCGAAAGCGGGCGAAGCCGGCGTCGCGCGCTAGCTGCTCGGCCTTCCGGAGTGGCAGGCCGATGGTGCCAAGGCCCGCACCGCCTGGCTCAGCCGAGGACATGCAGCCCCAGACCCGAAAGGCGAACCTGACGAGCCCTCGTCTTACCCTGCCGCCTCGGCCGCTGCTGCGAGCCCTCGCCTGCAGTGCTCCATCAGCACGTCGTAGTCCTCGACCTTTGAGATCTCGAAATATTCAACGTCCGTGACGACCTCGAGGTTGTGGCCGGCGCCCAATAGTAGGTCTCACCGGCCGTGTAGTCACGGGCGCCGTCGGCGCTGTTCACCCGAATGGTGCCGGAGATGATGTAGCCCCAATGCGCGCACTGGCATCGATCGTCGGGCATCCCCGCAAACAGTTCGTCGGTCTTCCCACCAGCTTGCATTCTGATGAGGCACATAGCGAGACCGTCGAAGTCCTTCCGCTTGATTGTTGCTTCGGGTGCCTCCAGGTCGGTTGGGAGATCGTCCCACGCCAAGTCATCTGCCATGTCCCGCTCCTCCTCGCTCGTTTGCTGTTCGACCTACTGATCGTGGTGACTGCGGTGCTTGCCTTCAGCGGGGGACTCTATCCCGGTTTCGACGGTCGTTGGGAAGGTAGCGCGGCGATACGCGGGCGTTAGCTACGGGGTCAGGTCGTTGACTACTTGCGCGGCGGGAAGGATCTCCGAGATTCGAGTCACGTTCGCGCCCGCGTACAGCGGCCCCGAGTCCACGAGGCTCTCCGGGCCATCGTCCAAAGCCATCGGCGGGCCGAGGAAGGGGAGCGCTGGGCGCTGGACCTGAAGCCCGCGATCCTGGAGTGTTTCCGGGACGCGCATCACGAGCGGTGAGGCGAGGCGGTTGGCGAGCCGGATCCAGGCAGGCCCGCGAGGATCGTCGCCCAGCCAGCGGCGGGTCGCAGCATTCGGGACCACGCGATGCGGCGCTTCGGCCCACCCGAGCCCGAACAGCTCCGTCAGGACGGTGCGGTCGGCTTGTAGGCACCGCAGCTTGTAATCGGGGTGCGCGCGGCTCTCCTCGCTGAGCAGGAAGCGCGTCCCCATGACAGCAGCGACGGCGCCGGCATCGAGCGCCTCGCGCACACCCGGCGGGTCAACTATCCCGCCGGCCGCGAGCACCGGGACCTTGACCGCGGCCCGCACGCTCTCGACCAATGCGAGCAGCGGCGTCGTGCCGCGAACGTGCCCGCCGGCCTCGACCCCTTGGGCTATCACCGCATCGGCGCCCGCCGCCTCAGCAGCTCTCGCCTCCTTGACCGAGCCGCACTGATGGACCCAGGTGCCGCCCGCAAGCCGCCGCGGCTCTCCCCAAAAGGTGACAATCACGTCGGCGTCCGCCGCTGCCTGCACATCGCCTGGGCGAAGCAGCGGCAGCACGAGGTTCACGGCGATCGGTCGGCCGGTGAGCTTTCGCGCGGCGGCCAGCTCCTGTGCGATCTGTCCGCGGGCGCCGCCGATCGTTCCGAGCCCGCCGGCCTCCGACACGGCGGCGGCGAGCTCGGAACGAGCTACGGCGCCCATCCCCGCCTGAACGATCGGCGCGTCCAAGCCACGGAAGTCAGGCGCTGTGGTCATCCTGAGCGCAGCCTACAGGCGAGGGGTCGTCGCCCGCGGCTTCTACGCTGGGTGGTATGCCTTCAGTCGCTACCCGCCGGGCTTTGCGCCCTGGCCTCGACCGGCCGCAGACGCAGTATGCGTGGACGTCGTCGCTGTTGAGGTCCGACGGCGATAGGCCGCTCGTGTACCTCGACATGAATCAGTGGATCTATCTGGCGCAGGCTGCGACTGGACACGCCAACGGTAAGCGCTACAAGAAGGCGCTTAAAGCGCTGCGGGGCGCCAGGGGGAGCGTGGTGATTCCGCTCTCGGCGGCGCACTACATGGAGGTCGACGGCATTCGCGACGCGGGACGGCGCTCGAACTTGGCGAGCCTCATGGAGGAGTTGAGCGGCTTCGTGTAGCGTCATGCCCCGGTCGAGCGTCATACGGGTCGAGCTAGACGCCGCGCTCGCGCAGCTCCTCGGCACGCCCTCCGTTTTCCCCAGCGCGCCGCTTCTCGGCTTGGGGGCCATTCAAGCCTTCGGCAGGCGCGGCGGCCTGACCGTACAGTCCGAGGAGGAGGGCGACGTCACTGACCGGGTGCGGCAGGAATGGGCTGGCGGTCCGGCTGCGTATGACGCGGTCTCGCGCGCTGCGGACCTCCAGGTCACACGCGATGTATTGCGCGGACCCACGGGCGAGCGGGAGGTTGCGGCGATGCGAGCGCGCGGATGGGATCCGACCGTTGCTCGCCAGATAGCCGAGGACCGCGCGCAAGGCGAGCGAGAACTGGCGCAGCGGCTCGTCGCCCACCCGGAGTATCGCGACCGTGTGAGCGATGTGGTCGCGGGACGCTTCCTGGCGTTTGAGCTCGTCAACGCGTTCCAGGAAGCCTGTCACGCCCACCGCCGCGTGGACCTGGTTGCCGAACTCACTGAGGACATCGACAGGGCGCGTCGGCTAACCGATTCGATGCCGAGCGCTGACGCTTGGATATCGCTGCTGACCGCCGCTCACCGTAATCCGCAGAGCCGCTGGGAGCCCAACGATATCTTCGACTTCGATGCTCTGAGCGTGGCGATCCCCTACTGCGACGTGGTAGTGACCGACAGGCACGCGTGCAGCCTCGCAAACGCCGCGCGCCTGCCGCAGCGTCTCGGCACGAAGGTCATCCCCACGCTCGACCAGCTCGTCCCGGCGCTCGACGGCATGCTCTGACACAGGCCGAAAGCGTGTCCGACCACAGCTAGAAATCACGACCGGCCCTTGCGAGCGTGCGAGCATCACTGGCATGGTCACGATCTACCTCGACCAGGCCAAGTGGATCGATCTCGGGCGCGCAATGCACGGCCGGCCGGGAGGCGAGCGCTTCCGAGCCGCGCTGGATGTGGCACGGAATTGCGTGGCGATGGAACTTGTGGAGTTCCCGCTGTCGGTCGGCCACTACATCGAGACCTGGAGGGCCGGGAATCTCAGCCGGCGCCGACGCCTGGCGCAGACGATGCTCGAACTCTCGCGCGGACGGACGCTGGCGCGTCCGCCGGATCTGTGCAACAACGAGCTCGACGCTGTGATCTCTCGGCTGGCGGACCTAGATCTTCCTCGCGCTCCGTACCCGGCACTTGGCTGGGGGTTTGCTCACGCTTCAGGTTTGAATCCCAACATGCCGCGCGAGGCTCTCGACCTCGCGATCGAGCTGGCGCACCTGGCTAACCGCCCGCCCGGCTTTGACGAGCATGGTCGGGGTCACCGGGAGTTCGGTGACCTGTACCGCCACGGCGAGGAGGTGCTGGCCGCTGGCCGGAAGCGGGACGCCAGGTCGCCGGAGATGGCCGAGGCGGTGCTCGCTGTCAGTGCCGTGCTGGAGATTTGGGAAAACATCGACTGGGCGCTGAAGAGAGCCGGGCAGCCCCGAGACGCGCTGGGGCCGATCGGCCTGGTCCGCCCGGATCTCTCACAGGAGGACGGCGGTAAGTTGCTCATAGAGCTACTGCCGCTGGCGCGCAACTTCATCGCTGAGATGCCAACGCGAGATGCAGCGCTGCGACTCAGGCTAGAGCGCCACCGCAACCCAGCGAACACATGGGAGTCCAACGACATGATTGACATCGCCTACCTCGCATGCGCGACGGTTCACTGCGACATCGTCGTGACCGAGAGGCAGTGGGTTCACGAGCTAAGCCGGTCTCAGATGCTCGCTCGCCATGACACGATCGCGCTGCATGACGTCGCGGTCCTACCGCAGACGCTCGAAGCTGTTGTCGGGTAAGACCTCGCTTGCGCGAGCGTCGCGAGTCTGTCCCTAGCCGATGATCAGGCCAGCCTCGTGTAGTGCCTTTAGCGTGACCAGGACCGGGCTGTCGCGGTACTGCGTGTCGCCAGCGGCCTCGCGCACGATTCGGACAACGTCGTGGACGTCGATGACCTCGATCGGGCCGCCCCCGACGCGTTGTTTTGCCGCCCAGGCACGAACTCGCTGCTCGTGCGCGCCGGCCTTACGGCCGGAGAAGCGCCCGACGTAGAGGCGAAGCTGCACCTGATTGATGGGGTAGCCGTAGCGCTTGGCCGCCTCAGCGACGACGCGCGACCGCACAACCTTGTCATTCAGGAGCCAGTAGCGGCGGCTCGCGGCCTGGTTTGAGGTTTCGCCGGTGACGTGCTCGGCGACAACACCACGGGAGCCAAAGGCAGACTTCACGCTCGCGAGCACAAGACGGTCGGCGCGGGCGCCGACCAGATCGACCTCGTAGCCGTGGGTTTGTTCCTCGGTGTAGGCGGCCTTGCGAGTCGGGAGCTTGACGCGAAACTTCACGCCACCGAATACCACGAAGTCGTCTTCTTCGAGCGCCACAGCGACGAAAGACTCGAACGCCTCCACGGTCGGGGAAGCCTATCCCACCTTTCCTATGCCGCTGTGCCGGGGCCGTCGTGACGGTCGACGTCGTCGCCTATCGCCTTGCACGCCTGCCTCCGCGAGGGCGTAGCTCCCATTGGCGCGAAGATCAGGATTCCTCTATATTCTGATGATCGTGCCAAACTCTATCGTGGACATAGACGATGTAGCGCGGGCCGTCGGAGCGACGGCTACCGAGCACGGCGGCGCCGTGACGGTCGCGCAACTCCGCGACAAGCTCGGGCTGTCCGAGCGCACCCTGCAGCGAGCCCTCGGCCGCCTGGTCGCGACCGGCGAGATCTTTCGTCTGAGCCGCGACCGATACGCCGACCGAGCATCCGGCGCCTCGCCCAGCAGTGCACCGGCGAGTGACATCGTGCGCGTGATCAAGCACCTGGAAGCCGACGCACACCTCTCGGGCTACGACGTGCTCGCCGGCTTCACCCACCAGTTTGTCTTCGACTACCCGCACCTCGTCTGCTGCCACCCATCACACGCCGACGGTCTCGGCGCAGCGCTGGCGAAGAAGAAGTTCATCGTCCTGCCCGCCGGGCCCAGCGCGGCGATCGACGCCCCCCTGCAGAAGACAGTGCTGCTGCGCCGCCAGCCTGCGATCCACTCTCGTGCGCTGGTACAGGGCGCGATCGCGACGCCCGAGAAGGCATGGGTTGACCTGCTGCGCGAGACACGCCGCAGCGCAGCGCCATTTGACTACGGCGAGCTCGGACGGCTGCTGCGTGCGATGAGCGAGCAGACGCTTAACCTCCGTGCTCTCCGCTCCTACGCCGCCAGGCTCGGCTACCAGGACTGGCTCGCTGCCGCCATCGACCAGCGCCCGCCCGATGGACCAGCGCAAAGCCGCCTCGCGGCAGGCTACGCCGCGTGAGCATTCCCACAGAACATCTCTCGCTGTTCAAGGCCGACTGGATCGGCGACCCCGACCGCCTGAAGACGCTCGCACGCCGCTACAAGTACAACGACCTCTTCACCGCCGAGCTGGCCGCGTGGTGCGCAGAGGTGCATGAGCACCTCCACGACCTGGAGGACACCGTCGGCGTCGAACTGCTGCTCATGGGCGGCAACGCGGCGTCCTTGCGCTTCGACGCGATACAGCAACGCGGCTCTCGCGACAATGACTACCTTACGGCAGCGAGCCATGCCGATATCGGGCGGCTCATGGACGCCTTCGCCGAGCGCTTCAAGGCACTCCACCCTCTGTTCAAGCCCAAGGTCTATGAGCCCGAAAACCCGACGGACGAGCTGAACATGATCACCTACGTCGTCCCTGTCGCCCTGCTGCTGGACCACGGCAAAGCAACGAACAACACGGTCAAGATCGAGTTTCACTTCGAGCCTGACCTGCCGCCGGCTGAGACGGTCAGCGGGAATGTCGGCCCCACCCAGCGCCAGATCCGTGCGCGCCTGCCCGAGCTGCCCTACCAATTCGTGCTGAAGCTGATGACCCTGGCCGCCTCGCCGGTGGGGATCGATGAAGAACGCCGAGGCGATGCGATACCCCGGCAGCTATACGACCTCGACATCCTGCTCGCGAGCTTCACCGAGCCGAGCCGGTGGGAAGCGATGGTCGCCTACTGCTCTGCACGCTACGCCCGCGAATGCGAGACCTGGACGATCGACATCGCCGCGGGAGAGCCCAACGCAGGGATTCGCCATCGTCTGCAGCACTGGGCCTCGTGCAGCGATAGCTCATCCGGACCCTGGAGGACGATCCGCGCGGTACAGCAGTCGCAACTGCGCCAGCAGGTTCACCGCGAGCCGTGGGGCTGGCGTGCCCGCTGTCTGCGGCTAGCGCTCGCCGTCGAGTGCATCGACGTCGAGGATGGCTGGGTCATTTGGCAGCAGGCCCTCGCCACAGCCGCGCTCGTACCGGCTAGCAAAGCCAAGCGGTTCAAGAACACTCTCGCGGAGCTGGCGAATATGGACGCACGATTGCTGCCGCTCGAGCTGCACGACTTCGTGTGGGAGGTGCTCAGCAACGGAACGACGCCGCTTGCCGAGCGAGTCGCCAACGCATACACAACGCTCGGCTCCGCCTGATCCGTATCGATCCCAGACCGGGTTATAAGGGGTTTAGCGGGGTTTATCGAGATCGCGTAAACCCCGTAAAACTCGGTCAAACCCCCCAGGAAATCGAACTGATGACATCACGATTCCAACTGATGTTGTCTTTGATTCGAGACTCGCCCATAAGTTCGGTTCTCCATGTCGATACCGCATAGATAAGCCATTTGCCGCCCGGACATGCTCCTCGTAAGGCTTCTCGAGACGGCCGATTGGGCCCGGAACAGGGCCTATTGTCAAGGGTTTGTGCCGAGGTTTGTGCCGCGACGACCAAACGTGGGCGGCCGAGATAGCGATCACTATCTCAAAAACATGCCCATTTGCAGCGCCTTCTTGATGGCGAGACCCGGACTCGAACCGGGGACACCACGATTTTCAGTCGTGTGCTCTACCAACTGAGCTATCTCGCCGCAACGACCGATCCTATCGGCTCGCCCGAATCCCTCGCTTAGCCGCCGGCCACAGGGTCCCAGGCTTCCAAGTAAGGCAGCGGGTCGATCGGATGCCCGCTCGCTGCCTGCCAGCCACCTACCCAGACCTCGAAGTGCAGGTGCGGTCCGGTGGCGTCTCCGGTCTGGCCGACCTTGCAGAGCGCCTGCCCAGTGCTGACTGCCTCCCCGGTGCTCACTACGAGCGAGCCGGCTTGGCAGTGGGCGTAGAGGAAATCGAGCCCATCGATGGTGTGCTCTGCGACATACCAGCCCGCGCCTTCAGCTTGATAGGCAGTCGTGATGACCGTGCCCGCGAGCGGGGCCACCACTTCCAAGCCTTCGCTTGCCAACACATCCTGACCCTCGTGGATGTGGCCGGCGCGTCCCGCACCAAAGCGGTTGGCGGCATCGCCAAAGCTGTGGGGACCGACTACGGGGAATAGGGCCCCTTCAGCGACGGTCTGAGCTGGGCTCGGAGCTCCAGCGTCCAGCGGGGATACGGGTTTCGCGGGCTTTGATGGCGTGGTTTTTGGCTTGGGTGCTACATGCGGCTTGTGTGGCGAGTGAGTCGGCTTGTGTGACACCGGCTTGTGTACGACACGTGGCTTGGGCGCAACGACACCGTACTCGCTGCCTCCCGTTCCTTTGGTGGAGGGCGCCACGGCGCCGCCTGCGCCTTCAGCGTCGGTGGCAGCGACGCTAGGCGCTCTACCAGCGCCCGCTTGCGTGGCGCTCCTGGGTTGCGCGGTGGCAGATGCGGTGGGAGCGGAGATGCCTCCCGTCGAGTCTGTGGCATGCGCCAAGGCGACGACTGACGCGCTTAGCGTCACTGAGAGCAGCAAAGCCATCGTGGCCTGTGCGGCTGCCTTCCTGGCACACCTCATGCTTTGGTCTTCGACGGCTCAGCGGTGCTCTAAAACCGCTGGGCGTCAGCTTGCGGTTTGGAACTCCTCTACGAGTGCTGCGTAGGTCCGCTGGAGACCATCTTCAACTGCAACCGCCGCGCGCCAACCAAGCTCACGCTCGGCAAGGCCTGTGTCGAGGCAGCTGCGCTTGAGCTCGCCCGGACGCAGATCGGCAAGCTGCGGCTCGATGTCTGAGCCTGCGGCGGCCTTGAGCACGTTCCACAGTGTCAGCACGTCCGTCTCAACGCCGGTTGCGATGTTGAAGGTGCCGGAGGTTCCGTTGGCTGTCATCAACGCTGAGACGACGTCCCCGACGTAGACATAGTCGCGTGTAGGTTTGCCGTGCCCGAACATCTTCGGCGCCTTGCCCCTGTGGAGATGGTCGGAGAAGATCGCAACAACGCCGGCCTCTCCATGCGGGCTCTGGCGTGGGCCGTAGACGTTGCCGAGCCGACAGATGGCGTGAGGCACACCGGAGGACTGCGACCACGTCTTCACATACGCCTCCGCCGCCCACTTCGATGCGCCATAAGGAGCAAGCGGAGCGGGAATGCGCTCCTCTGAGGTCGGCATCGGCGCATCGTCGCCATAGAGCGCCCCACCTGTAGAGGTGAAGGAGAGGGACGCGCCGAGCTTCGTGGCGGCATCCACCACATTGAGCGTTCCGAGCACATTGACGGCGCAGTCGCGGCCGGGATCGGCAACAGATGCAGTGACAGAGGCCTGAGCAGCGAGGTGGTAGACGGCTTTGGGCTGCACCTCCTCGAACAAGCGAGTTAGCGCTGCGCGATCGACGATGTCAAGCTCGCACAGGCGAGCGCCGTCGGGCACCCTGGAGGCCTTGCCGGAGGAGAGGTCGTCGATTACGGTCACCTCGTCGCCTGCTGCAAGCAGAGCGTCAACGAGGTGCGAGCCTATGAATCCGGCGCCGCCGGTGACAATCGAATGTGAGGACATGCGGGAAATCTATCGGCGCGGGACCGGCAGCGACTTTAGCCGTAACTGATTTCAGCCGCGGGCGAGCATGTAACGGTTCATGGTCGCCATCACACGGCGGGTGATAGCGTCCGCGCGATGCTCGGTGTCGAGGTCGATCTCCCCTGCCTCGCGCAGCTCTCCGATGCGGCGCATGGCAGGTTCGACCACCTTGCCCTGGAGGGTGTCGGGGTCGATCCCGTCCTCGATCGCGGAGGCGATCGCCTCCTCGGCGAGCTCAGCGTCACCGAGGCGCATCGCGTCGGTGTACATCTCCAAAGCGCCCGCGAGCAGCGAACGCGGGTCGGAGCGCTCACGCGTGCGAGCATCGGCGCCCGAGCTGTCGAGCACCTCCATGAACTTGTGCAGCAGCACCGGGTCAAAGTGGCGGTCGGCCTGGTCGAGCATCATCTCGACCGCCTTCTCCACCGAGAACGCCTTGCGGTACACACGGTGGCTGGTGAGCGCGTCAAATACGTCGGCGATTGCCACGATGCGCCCCTCGATGGGAATGTTCTCTGTTGCAAGTCCGCGTGGGTAGCCGCCGCCATCCCAGCGCTCGTGGTGGCTGAGAGCGATCGTTGCGCCCATGTCGAGGATCGATGAGGAGGAGCCGCGCAGCAGCCGGTGACCCTCCTCGGCGTGGGTCTCGACGATTGCGCGCTCCTCAGGAGTGAGCGAACCTGGCTTCAGCAGGATTGCATCGGGAATAGCCACCTTGCCGACGTCATGCAAAGGCGCAGCATGGCCGATTCGCCGGCAGAACTCGGGGCTCATTCCGATGGCCTCAGCAAGCAGCGTTGAGAAGCGCCCAATGCGCTCGATGTGTGCACCGGTGTCCTCGTCGCGAAACTCGACCGCCATCGACAGGCGTCGGACCGTCTCTGCCTGAGCGATCTCGAGCTCGGAGAGCGCACGGCGAAGATCGTCATTGCGCTCGTCAACCTCGAGCTGGAGCGCCTTGCGACGGTCCTCACCCAACAGCCAGCCGGCGACGGCTGCCGTGGCGACGAGCACCAGCGTGCCGAGCGCGATCAGAGCTGACCCGCCTAGGACGAACGCCACGATCGCGCCAGCCACAGCCAAAGCGATTAGCAGCGCCCTCTGCCATGGTGGACGCCGACGTGGGCCTCGCGCCTCGGAGTTGGCAAGACTCGGACCTGAGCCATCAGAGTGAGGGGACTCGCCCGTCGAGCCGCCAAGCAGCGTCCATAGTTTGTGGGGCTGAGAGACATTCCCCTCATCTGTTGGGAATGGTGAATTGCTGGCTGCAAGGCCGTGCGCAAGCGTCACCCCGCGTGGGGTGGAACGTTGCAAGCCAACCTTTGTGACTCCACGCACGAAAAGCACTCCGTTCTTCAACTCCTCGTCTATTCGGCTGTAAACGCTGTCCGCTTGAGTACCCCGAGACGAGCTACGCGAATCAACGCAAGCTTTCGGCACTTACGGTGCTAGAGCTACATACTTTGTCTCGAGGTACTCTCCGATGCCCTCAAAGCCACCCTCACGCCCAAATCCGGACTGCTTGACGCCCCCAAAGGGGGCAGCGGGGTTGGAGACAACGCCCTGATTGACGCCGATCATCCCCGCCTCGATTGCCTCAGCGACACGGAACGTGCGGGCAAGATCCCTTGTGTAGAGATACGCAACCAGACCGTACTCGGTGGCATTGGCGGCATTTACCGCCTCCTCCTCGGTTGAGAACGCCGCAATTGGAGCCACTGGCCCAAAGACCTCCTCATGCAGGGCCCGAGCGTGAGCGGGCACATCGGCGAGCACAGTGGGAGCAAAGAAATAGCCGGGACCGGGCAGTCGCTCCCCACCGGTCAGCAACTCGGCCCCTCCTCCAATCGCATCCCCGACGAGCTCTTCTACGATCCCACGCTGACGATCGTCGATCAGAGGCCCAACATCGACACCTGGCTCCGTGCCTCGACCAACCGTGAGTGTGGCCATTCGCTCGGCCATTCGCCGTGCAAACTCGCCGGCGATCGACTCATGCACGTGAAAGCGGTTGGCAGCAGTGCAGGCCTCGCCCACATTGCGTAGCTTCGCCGTGAGGGCGCCCTCAACGGCTGCGTCAAGATCGGCGTCCTCGAACACTATGAATGGGGCATTCCCGCCGAGCTCCATCGACACACGTAGGACCTGCTCGGAGGACTGGGCGATCAGGGTGCGACCCACCTCGGTGGAGCCGGTGAAGGAGAGCTTGCGTGTGCGCGCATCTTTCAGCAGCGGCTCGATCACTGCGCCTGAGCGCTTTGCGGTAATCACGTTGAGCACCCCCCCTGGCAGGCCTGCCTCGCCGAGCAGGTGCGCCAGCGCGAGCATCGACAGTGGCGTCTGCTGGGCAGGCTTGACCACCATCGTGCAGCCCGCAGCAATGGCTGGGGCGATCTTGCGTGTGCCCATTGCCATTGGGAAATTCCACGGCGTGATAAACACGCAGGGTCCAACGGGCTGGCGCATCGTGAGGATGCGCCCAATGCCGGTGGTGTTGGCCATATAGCGCCCGTGTATGCGCACAGCCTCCTCGGAGAACCAGCGCAAGAACTCGGCTGCATAAGTGATCTCAGCCCGCGATTCGCCGAGAGCCTTACCCATCTCAAGCGTCATCACCAGCGCCAGCTCCTCAGCACGAGCAAGCAGCAGCTCATAGGCGCGGCGCAGGATCTCCCCACGCTCGCGCGGCGCCGTAGCCGCCCACATCGCCTGGGCGTCGGCGGCTGCAGCGAGCGCTGCTAGACCGTCCTCGGGGGTGGCATCGGCCACTTCGGCAACCGGCTGTCCGGTGGCAGGATCCTCGACCGCTAGCGTGCCAGCACCGGTGGCCTTGCGCCACTCCCCGCCAATAAAGAGGCCCGTCGGGACCTGATCCAGAACCGCCTGCTCATTGCCTGAGTTGGCCATGTACAGCTCCTTTCAGCTTGCGGGACTTATGCTCGAGGGACATCTTTCCGATTCAACTGAGGTGCAGTGTCTCATCCGACGCATTACCCTCGCCGCGCTAACGGCACTCATGCTCTGTGCGAGCACTGCTAATGCGTCTCAGCTCCTGATCGACGGGGCAGGCGATGGCCACGGTGTGGGCATGAGTCAGGACGGCGCGCTTGGGTATGCCGAACACGGCTGGTCCTACACGGCGATTCTCGGTCATTACTACAGCGGCACTGCAATCGGGCAAGTATCGCCTAACACGTTCGTGAGGGTGCTCCTGAATGGCAAGGTGAAGAAGATCGCACTCGAAGCCTATGTGCGCGGTGTGGTGGCTGCAGAGGTGCCCTCAAGTTGGGCGGTGGCAGCACTCCAGGCACAAGCGGTGGCGAGTCGCACTTACGCGATCACCGCACACGCCGGCGGCTCGAAGTTCGACGTGTACTCGGATACCCGCTCGCAGGTGTATCTCGGGAAAGCGGCGGAAACCTCGCGCACGAACGCGGCTGTCCTCTCGACTGCCGGCCAAATCGTCACATACGGCGGCAAGCCTGCAACCACCTACTTCTTCGCAGGCTCAGGTGGCCACACAGAGAGCATTCAAAACTCCTTTATCGGCTCTACTCCCGAGCCTTGGCTGGTGGGAGTGGCGGATCCCTATGACGCCGGACCGCTACACCGTTGGACTGTGACGATGAGCTTCTCCTCGGCGGCGTCGCGCCTGAGCGGGCTGGTGCTCGGCTCTTTCCACGGCATAGAGGTACTGAAGCGGGGCAGCTCGCCACGAATCGTCTCAGCGTATGTGCTCGGATCACGGGGGCGCACGCTCGTCAGCGGCCCAGAACTGGCGGCGCGACTAGGGTTGTATGACACGTGGGCGTATTTCAGCGTGAGCGACTCACACGGGACGCACAAAGAGCCGGACACGAGTGGACCGCCAGCGCCTGCGCCTACTCCATCCGCGCAACCGGCGCAGGTGAGTGGATCGGGCGGCTCCGCAGACCCAGCTGCGCCCGAACCGTCGGGCCAGCCGACCGAGGTGAGCGGATCGGGCGGCATCGTAGCCAGGTAGCCGGCGAGAGGCCACTGGATAGGCGCACACCGTACCCTGGACTGCGGGATGTCCGCCCCATTGTTGATCGCCGACGTGCCATGGCTGCTTTATCGCTCGTTCTTCGCGTTGCCCAAATCGATCAAGGGCAGCGATGGGCGTCCTGTAAACGCCCTGCTCGGCACGGTGAACGCGCTGCTGGCAGCGACCGAAGCGCGTCCTGCGAGGGCAGTTGTCGCCTGCTTCGGCGCCGAGCAGGCACGCTATCGCGTGGAGGCCTACCCCCCTTACCACGCCCATCGGGATCCGATGCCGGCGGAGCTCGCTGAGCAGTGGACACGCGCTCCCGCTCTGCTCGCGAGCTTCGGCTGGACGGTGGCGGACGCCAAGGAGCTTGAGGCGGACGACGCAATGGGGTCCTTTGCGCACGTGGAGGCGAAAGCGGGCGGGCGAGCTTTGCTGCTCACCGCGGATCGCGATCTTTACCAGGCTGTGAGTGACAGCGTGGCAGTTTTGGATATGGGAAAGGGCGGGGTTTTCGCTGAGATCGGACCCGAGCAAGTGATCGGGCGCTACTCGATAGCGCCCGATCTTGTGCCCGATTTCATCGCCTTGCGTGGCGACCCATCTGATGGTCTGCCCGGGGCTCCGGGGATTGGCGCGAAGACGGCGGCGTCGCTGCTACGGGCATACGGAGCACTCGATGCGCTGCTGCAGGAGGCTGAGCAGCAATGCGCCAATGCCGGCATCGGCGCGTTGCGACCACGAATAGCGAGCGCTCTGCACGAGAACGCAGAGCTGCTGCGCACGTTCAGGCGAGTGGCAACGCTTGTGGAGATCGACGTGGAGCGCCCGGCCGACCGGTCCACCGATTTCGCCTCGGGCGCAGTGACGTGCCGCGAGATCGGCATGAGACGCTTGGCCGAGCGTCTGGAAGGATTGGCAAGCGGCAACGCGTAGAGCTGCCCGAGACCGCGAGAGCTGCCCCGCATCGGAAGGATCTACGGCGTGAACTTGACCGTGATGATGTCGCCGTCGCGCATCGCGTAGTCGCGACCCTCCAGACGCAGGGTGCCGCGGTCGCGTGCGCCCGAGTAGCCACCGGCGTCAACCAGCTCGCGCCAGCCGACGACTTCGGCGCGTACGAAACCCTTTTGGATGTCGGTATGGATCTGACCCGCTGCATGCCAGGCGGTGAGCCCACTACGCAGATGCCATGACTGGGCTGGCTTTGCCTCTCCGGCGGTGAAGAACGCAATCAGCTGCAGGAGCGAGAAGGCTCCTTGCACAATCCGCTGGAGGCTTGATTCACTGACTCCGAGCTCGGTCCGCATCGCAGCGGCTTCCTCCTCCTCGAGCTCGGCCAGCTCAGACTCGATCCGCGAGGAGACCGCGACCGCACCGGCGCCCTGGGCTGCGGCGTGCTCTGCGATCGCCGCTGGAAGCTCCTCGGAACCCTCATCCACGTTCGCCACAAACAGCACAGGCTTTGCGGTCAACGAGCCGAGGTCGCGCAAGGCGTTCGGGGCGTCCTCGGGCGCAGGCACGCCACGCGCAGGCCGTCCTGCCTGCAGCTCGCCGACTACCTCGCGCAGCCACGCCTCCTCGGCTATCGCGACCCGGTCTCCGCCCTTGGCCTGCTTGGCGACACGATCGACCCGGCGCTCAGCCTGCTCCAAATCGGCGAGCACCAGCTCAGTCTCGATCGTTTCGATGTCGGCGAGCGGATCGACGCGGCCCTCGGGGTGCACCACGTTCTCATCGGTGTGAGCTCTCACAACGTGCACGATCGCGTGGGTCTCACGGATGTTTGCGAGGAAGCGGTTGCCGAGGCCTTCGCCTTTGTGAGCGCCTGCAACCAGGCCGGCGATATCGTGAAAATCGATCGTGTCCCACACGATCTCCGATGCGCCCACGGTGCGCGCGACCTCTACAAGCCGCTCGTCAACTACAGGCACAACCGCGACATTCGGCTCGATGGTGGTGAACGGGTAATTGGCAGCCTCGACGCCCGCCTTCGTGAGCGCATTGAAGAGCGAGGACTTGCCAGCGTTTGGAAGGCCTACGATGCCGATGCGGGTGCTCATATGGCAACCGTCCCCTCTGAAGGCGCTGCATGCGGACCGAAGGTCACCGCGATCGCGCTACCTAGTAGCGCCCCTGCCAGCACGTCGGAGGGGTAGTGAACGCCGAGATACAGTCGCGACAACGCCAAGCCACTCGCGAGCGCGTACAAAGGCCCCGCGGGCAGACCGGCACGCCGATAGGCAAGTGCAGCCGCGAACGAGGTCGAGGAGTGGGCGCTTGGAAAGCTAAAGCGTGTCGGCGTGCTCGTCAGCTGCGGTAGTCCTGGCAGTTCAGGACGCACGCGGCGGACAATCAACTTGAGAGCCGTGTTGGCTGCATAGGTTCCCGCCACCACGGCGCTTGCACGTCGCCAGCCCGCGCGCTCCTCGCCGCTGGAGAGCAGCGACTCCCCAACTCCTAGCGCCAACCACACAGCCGCGTGCTCGCCAAGCAGCGAGAAGCGCGCTACTTTCCGCTCCGCTGCCGGCGTGTGCCCGCAGGTGCGCGCGACCCGCAGCAGTCGCTCGTCAGCGGACATTTGCTATGCCGAGAAGCCCACACGTAGGTCGCTGTCCTCTACACGGACATATACGACCTGGCCGAGATAGAGCCGCACGGGGCCTTCCTCGGTTTGGAACTCGTGCCAGCCGCCGTCACCGAGCGCCTTGTAGAGCGTCTCGAGTTGCTCGTCGGTGACGCGCAAGGAGAGCACCTGGCCACCCTGGAAGCCGACGCTCACATGCCTGTGGTGCTGGGACATCAGTGGACCTCCACGGGTTGAACAAGCTCGGTGAGGACTTTTCCCGTGCCCTTCGGCTCGAGGAACGCCACGAGCGCTCCTCGGATGCCCACACGCGGCTTCTTGTCAATCAAGGGCTGACCTGCCTGCTGCAGCGCCGCCAAGGTTGCCTCGATATCAGAGACTTGGTAGGCCACGTGGTGCAGTCCCGGGCCGCGCTTGGCGAGGAACTTGCCGACCGGGGTGTCGGAGCCGAGCGGGGCCAGCAGCTCGACGTGGTTCTCACCCACATCAAGCAAGACCGCCTCGACACCCTGCTCCTCGACGATCTCACGGTGGGCTACCGTCATCTCAAAGGCGTCCCGGTAGAGGGCGAGCGAGGCCTCGATCTCCTCCACGGCTACACCGATGTGGTCGATCCGGTTGAACACTCCCGGCAGTGTAGGGACTCTCAGGAATCCTCGGGAGCGGCAGCGGGCATGACGGTGGGCACAGCGGCAGCCACTACTCGCAGCCCCACTCCCGGCTTGCGTTCCAGGCGCGGCACGCCCACCATGATCCGCTCGATCGCCTCGCGGTCGACCACCTCATTCTCGAGCAACTCGGCTGCGAGCGCGTCGAGCTGTGCGCGATGTCCCAGGATCATCCGGCGGGCGGCGCGGCGGGCCTCCTCGATCAGCTCGCGGCGCTCCTCGTCGCGGAGTCGCAGCGTGGTCTCCGATAGCCGAACGTCGCCGTCGGGCGTGCGGCCGACGCCGGCGCTTCCCATCGCGTAGTCATGCACCATCGAGTGTGCGATGTCAGCCACTCGCTTGAGATCGTCGGAGGCGCCCGTGGTGATCGCGCCGAACACGATCTGCTCGGCAACACGCCCCCCGAGCAACACGGTCATGTAGTCGAGCAATTCCTCGCGAGTCTTCAGATAACGGTCCTCGGCGGGCAAATTGAGCGTGTAGCCGAGTGCCCTCCCGCGCGGCACAATCGAGATGCGGTGCACGCGATCGACCGACGGCAACAGCTCTCCGCAGAGCGCGTGCCCCGCCTCGTGGAAGGCGACCACTCGCTTCTCGTGGACATTTAGGACCCGATGGGACTGCACTCCGGCAATCACTCGCTCGAGGGCCTGGTCGAAGTCGGCGCCAGTGATGCTCTTGGCGCCGCGCCGCGCCGCAAAGATCGCGGCCTCGTTGCAGATGTTCGCGAGGTCCGCCCCTGTCAGGCCACTGGTTTGCGCCGCAACCAGTCCGAGGTCCACGTCCTGTAGCGGCTTGTTGCGAGTGTGTACTCCAAGCACGCCTGTGCGCCCCCTCACATCAGGAGGCGTAACGAAGATCTGGCGGTCGAAGCGACCGGGCCGCAGGAGCGCAGGGTCAAGCTTGTCGAGCAGGTTCGATGCAGCGATCACAACAAGTCGTCCGCTGCTGGAAAAGCCGTCCATCTCCACCAGCAGCTGGTTGAGCGTCTGATCCTTCTCACCGGAGAAGTCCGCCCCGCGACGGCCGCCTACAGCATCGATCTCGTCGATGAAGATGATGGCCGGCTCTTGCTTGCGCGCAATCGCAAACAGACGCCTGATGCGGGCCGCGCCGAGGCCCGCGAACATCTCGACGAACGCTGCCGCCGACTGGGCGAAGAACTGTGCGCCAGACTCGTGAGCAACAGCCTTTGCAAGCAGAGTCTTGCCTGTACCGGGCGGCCCGTGTAGCAGTATCCCCTTTGGCACCTTTGCTCCAAGCGCCTCGAACTGCTTCGGGTCGCGTAGGAACTCCACGATCTCCTGCAACTCGGCCTTGGCCTCATCAACGCCGGCTATGTCCTTCCAGGCGACCGACTGGCTCGACTCCGGCTTGATCTGCTGCGGCTTGACCCGCGGCATCACTTTCAAAGTGCGCCACATCAGGTAGATGAGCGCGCCGAAGAACAGGATCATCACCACACTGGACCATTGGTAGGACCAGTCCTGGATGTCCTGAACGAATGAGGTTGCGAGCGTCACCATCCTTGGCTCCACCCCCTCATTATGCACCACGTGAGCATCGCCGTGCACCCGCGCGCGGTGCAGTGTCGGTTAAGTAAGAACCTAAAAATTAGAATTCAGTCGCGAAACGGCGCTTGAGAAGGCGACTTCTACGGGATCGCTCGGCACAGACGTCCAGCCCTTGGCTGGCAACGCTCCACACCGCTCGGCGCTAAAAAGGCGCTTGAGGTACGACCGCGAGAGCTGTGGATCGGAGGTAGTCATCCGGGATCGCATGCACCCGCTACTCATAAGGAGAAGCCCCAAAAGGGTCCCCCTAGAGGCCTTGTCTCCCCTGTCTTCGGCCCGTGCGAGGTAGATCGTGCTGCTCGGAGCCAGCGTTCTCTCGGCCTTGC
Source organism: Solirubrobacteraceae bacterium (assembly GCA_049278415.1). Classification (GTDB taxonomy): domain Bacteria; phylum Actinomycetota; class Thermoleophilia; order Solirubrobacterales; family Solirubrobacteraceae; genus Palsa-744. Next base: position 3,143 of record JBAPMC010000117.1, on the reverse strand, counting down.
GCCTGGATCTCGAGATAAATCTCCGTTCGGTGTACCGAAACGTTCGAGGGCGCCTGGATACCGAGGCGCACCTTTGTGCCATCGCTCGATAGGACCATGACCTCGATGTCGTCGCCGATCATGATGCTCTGTTTGGCCTTCCGTGTCAGAACGAGCATGAGCCTCGATTCCCCGACTCGATCCAGCTCGGTCGGACTTCAGGTCCTAGAGGGACATATCGGTTAGACCCTCGGCGCACGGACCTCCCTTTGCGCTGCCATCTCCTACAAGCTTAGCGCTGGAATGACGATCGGGAGCCGAAAGCTCGTTATGGTTATAGATGCGAACATGGTCGAGCTGGTCAAGAGTCCTTCAACGTGGGTCCTCTCCAAAGGCCGCCTTGCTCTTTGGCTGGTGGTCTCGCTCGTGTTCGCGACGCTCCTCTTCGCCGTTAGTGCCCAAGCGCAGGGGATGAACGCCCCCGACGGCGCCGCGGAGACGCCGATAGGCGAAGCAGCAACAAAAAGCGGGGCCCCTCCTGGAGAAGCCCCGGCCGTGGTCGAACAAACACCACCCGCCGTTGAAGAAGCCCCGGCCGTGGTCGAAAAAAAGACCGTCGAACAGACTGCCGGCGAAGTGGGCGCTGAAGCAGGCTCCGAAGCCCCCCAAGGGCCGGGGGAAGCCTCGCAGGTGCTCGCCGGCGCTTCGGAACTGACTCACAAAGACGCGACGGGGGAAGTCGCGCCGGAAATCTCGATTGCCGTGACGACTTCTGTCGCCCCCGCCGCCGCGTCTGAAATCTCGACGTCGCCCGTGCAGGACCTGTCGCCTCTCACCTTGTGGCCGCAAACGATCTCGGTACGCAGCGCTGGGCAGATGAGCTGTGTCAGAGCATCGATCACAGCAGGCTACGCTGGTGGCTGGTTGGACATCTCGGTCGCTTCGTCGATATCGAACATCCGCTTCGCCACTGTCGACGCCTCGCCGACGGCGATCACGGCAGGTGCACCCGCCGGCAGCCTAGGCAGTGGTTCTGCGGTTGAGAACCATCCCTTCGCTCCTGGATCTGGGTCCGGCGGAGCAGGCGGCGGATCGGCTGCGGGGGGCGGTTCAGGCTCCGCTTCCTCAGCATCCTCCACACTCGTAGATGTTCTCCTCCAAGCAGCGCCGCGCGCGATACGACGCTTGCGCCTTGCGCAGCCATCGTGGCGCACGTCGTTCTTCGTTCTGATCCCAGAGAGACCGGGCTAGCTCCTCCCGGTCTTTCTACCCCGGCTCTGGATCACCTGATCCAGGCCAGTTGGCTATCAGATCGAAGATTGGTTGAAAGGGGCTGTATTGATATGAAGCATCATTTGACACTGTCAACGGCGAGTCAGTATGCACGTAATCAGGACGACGAGGTGGAAGCGGTCTCAGATCGAACCCGCGCCAGCGACGGTGAGCCAAGCTTGTCAGTGGCTGCGCACGCCCGGCCGCACCTGAGGCTCGCGAATAGGCTCGTCTGGAGACACAAGCTGATCCTTACAGGCAAGTTGGACCACCACTCGGCTCCTGAGCTTGAGGAGGAGATCGAGTGCCTATGTCAAGAAGGCGTCACGGTCCTCACGCTCGACCTTCGTCAGCTCGACGAGATCGATTCAACCGGGGCCACGGTAATCGCATTCCGCGGCGCCGCTTGCAAGAGGCAAGGACATGACTTTGTGGTGATCCCCGGGTCACCCGTCATCCATCGCGAGTTGGCTGAGGCGGGCGCCACGGACTTGCTGACGCTCGATCGGAACGAGAGCATTGTTCCCCGTTTTTCGAGCCGTTCTTCGGACGGCTTTATCTCAGATAGGTCGACCACAATGATCAAAAACTTGTGACTGGAGCGGTATCTGCAAGGGCGTCGGCCCGAGTGCGGCTAGCTCGACATTGATGTCTTGTGTAAACCCTGGCCCCGAAGAATGGGGTTGGGGTTCCCGCAAGAAGACCCCCTACGGACCGTGTAGCGGGCAGTAGGGCTGGCTTAGCGGTACGAGCCACGGCAACGTAGAGAGCAACACGTACAGCCGGCAACGACGGCCCCGCTTCCAGATCACCGGATTTGCAGCACTGTCATGTTGCAAGCCCGAGACGCCCGAGTTGGAGGAGCTGCAAGCCCGGGGGTTGAACCTTGGTTGGCCGCTCCTGTCCAGGAGCGGAAGTCGCCTCCGCCCTTAAAGGGCGAGCAGGCGTAGCGCGAGGTCGCGATAGAGCTCGCTGGCGAAGGTTAGGTCGCGCACGTCGATGCGCTCATCTGGCGCGTGAATCAGTGCCTGTGTTTCGAGCAGCGACTGGTGGCGCTGCGGGAAGAAGCCGTAGGCGAGGCAGTCGGGAAACGCCGCGCGGAAGTGGCGCGAGTCGGTGAAGCCAGGCAGGATCGTAGGCACCGTCTTTGCGCCTGGATCACGCTCTGCGACCCACTCCCCAAGCGCGTCCATCAGCGGTGAGTCCATCGCAGAGCGATTGCCAGTGACCCGCTCGGTGAACTTGACCTCGAGCCCGTCAAGCCCGCCGAGCACCTGCTCGATCGCGCGCTTGGCGTCCTCTTCACCCAGGCCCGGCGGCACACGGCAGTCGACGCGCAGCTCAGCTTTGGAGGGAATCACGTTGATCTTCTCCGATGCGGAGATCTTGGTTGGGGCGAATGTCACGCCGAACATCGGCTCGAGCAGCTGCAGCAGCCGCGGGTCGGCTTGCTCCAGGCGCCTGAGCGCTGCGGCCGGATCCCGATCGTCCTCACCCAGGCCACGCAGAAACGCAAGCGGCTCGGCCGTTGCCTGGAGTGACGGCTGCCTGGTGGCGAGGCGCTCAAGCACAGGCGCCATCTTCAGGAGGGCGTTCTCGCCGAGCTTCGGCATCGACGCGTGGCCAGCCGCTCCGTGCGTGGTGAGCGTGAAGCGAAACACGCCCTTCTCCGCACAGCACACCCCGTAGTAGCGCTGGCCGTTGATCTCAAACGAGGGCCCACCCCCCTCGTTGAGGAGCATGTCGCAGCGGACCTTCTCCGGGTGAGTCTCTGTCAGCCACTTCGCTCCCTGCTCGCCGCCGGTCTCCTCGTCGACGACGGCCACGATCAGCAGCTCGCCGCACGCAGGACGCCAGCCACTGCGCGCCAGTCCCGCTGCGGCGGCTACCTC
>JBAPMC010000116.1:0-1826 GCA_049278415.1 Solirubrobacteraceae bacterium | reverse complement strand
CTCCTTTTTGTGCGCCGGCCGCTCCCGCGGTGATGGGCGTGAGGCCAGACAGCTTTTGAGGCAGGTTCAATGACAGCATTAGGGTTGATCGTGCTCTGCGGGGCGCTTTCCATCGTTTACGCCATCTGGGCGACGGCATCGGTCATGAAGTCGGATGCCGGCAATCCGCGGATGCAGGAAATCGCCGCCGCGGTGCGGGAAGGCGCGCAGGCCTATCTCAAGCGCCAATACATGACCATCGGCATGGTCGGTATCGTGATCTTCGCGCTGCTAGCCTACTTCCTCGGCACCCTGGTGGCGGCAGGTTTTGCCATCGGCGCCATCCTGTCCGGCGCGGCGGGCTTCATCGGCATGAACGTCTCGGTTCGCGCCAATGTGCGCACCGCCCAGGCCGCGACCACGTCGCTGGCCGGCGGACTTGAACTCGCCTTCAAGGCCGGTGCCATCACCGGCATGCTGGTGGCCGGTCTCGCGCTGCTCGGCGTCACCATCTATTTCGGCTATCTCACCCAGTACATGGGTCTTCCCGCCAACAGCCGCACGGTGGTCGATGCAATGGTGGCGCTCGGCTTCGGCGCGTCATTGATCTCGATCTTCGCGCGGCTTGGCGGCGGCATCTTCACCAAGGGCGCCGACGTTGGCGGCGACCTGGTCGGCAAGGTCGAGGCCGGCATTCCCGAGGACGATCCGCGCAATCCGGCCACCATCGCCGACAACGTCGGCGACAATGTCGGCGATTGCGCCGGCATGGCCGCCGACCTGTTCGAAACCTATGCGGTGACCGCCGTCGCTACCATGGTTCTGGCCGCGATCTTCTTTGCGACTTCGCCGCTGCTGGTGAACATGATGACGCTGCCGCTGGCGATCGGCGGCATCTGCATCTTGACCTCGATCATCGGCACCTTCTTCGTCAAGCTCGGCGCCAGCCAGTCGATCATGGGCGCGCTGTACAAGGGCCTGATCGCAACCGGCGTGCTTTCGCTCATCGGCGTCGCCGGCGTCATCTTCTGGCTGGTCGGCTTCGGTCCGCTGGAGGGCGTGAAGTATACCGGCCTGGCGCTGTTCGAATGCGGTATCGTCGGTCTTGCCGTCACCGGCCTGATCATCTGGATCACCGAATACTACACCGGCACCGAATATCGCCCGGTGAAGTCGATCGCGGCATCTTCGGTCACCGGTCACGGCACCAATGTGATCCAGGGGCTGGCGATATCGCTTGAATCGACCGCGCTGCCCGCACTGGTGATCATCGCCGGCATTTTGGTCAGCTATAACCTCGCCGGCCTGTTCGGCATCGCCATTGCGGTGACCACCATGCTGGCTTTGGCCGGCATCGTCGTTGCGCTCGACGCCTTCGGCCCGGTCACCGACAATGCCGGCGGCATTGCGGAAATGGCCGGCCTGCCCAAGGAAGTGCGCAAGTCGACGGATGCGCTCGACGCGGTCGGCAACACCACCAAGGCGGTCACCAAGGGCTACGCGATCGGCTCGGCCGGTCTCGGCGCATTGGTGCTGTTTGCGGCCTACAATCAGGACCTCAAATTCTTCATCGCCGATGCCGCGAACCATCCGTATTTCACCGGCGTCAATCCGGACTTCTCGCTCAACAACCCCTACGTGGTGGTCGGCCTGCTGTTCGGCGGCCTGCTGCCGTATCTGTTCGGCGCGATGGGCATGACCGCGGTCGGCCGTGCGGCCAGCGCGATCGTCGAGGAAGTGCGTCGCCAGTTCCGCGAGAAGCCCGGCATCATGCAGGGCACCGACAAGCCGGACTACGGCAAGGCGGTCGACCTCCTGACCAAGGCCGCGATCAAGGAAATGATCAT
>JBAPMC010000115.1:0-1792 GCA_049278415.1 Solirubrobacteraceae bacterium | reverse complement strand
CCCTAAGCGGAGGTGGCTGTGGCGGCTCCGCCACCGTTACGGAATCCAATGAGTCTGCTCCAGCAACAACGCAGACCACGACTCCGAGGAAAGCCTCCCGCAAGGTCCAGGCCGCAGCGGGGGCTGTCCGACTCAATAATCCCGCCCAGCCCGCTGACCCCAACACGCACGTATCGTGCGGTGAAGCCGCTATCGGCCACGCCTGCCAAGCAAGCACCGCCTCCCCGTCCGACCCCAACCAGAGCGCACAACGCAACTGCGACACGAACATAGTTGCCAACGCCGCGACATCCTGTGGCCTAGCGGAAAACGCTTTTTACGAGTATTACGAGTCCACACAAAAATCGGGGCAGGCACTCATGGTTCACAGCCCGACAACCAACAAAGACTACGAACTCTTCTGCGAACGCGAAGGTCATCTGATTGGTTGCACTGGATCACCGCTCTCGACCGGCATCTACGTCTCATTCCCAACTGACGCCATCTCCCTCTACACGAGCGCCGAGGCCGATGCCTTTGCCAGCAAACGTGATGTTGGCCACCCCGGACCGCCAACGACGCCCCGAACAGAAGAACAGACACCTGAACCCAAATCAGCACCAGAAAGCCAAGACTCCGGAGCCACAGACGAAGTTGGCTCATACACCCACGAAGGCGACCAATCCTTCTGCGAAGAAAACGAATGCATTGGCAACTTTGAAAGCGAGACCGGCTATGTGGTTGAATGCGAAGACGGTTCGTACAGCCACGCAGGCGGTATCTCCGGCGCGTGCTCAGATCACGGCGGCGAGCGGTAGCTCATGACGAAGGTGAGCATCGACGTATCGTTCGTGTTAGCAGGGGTTTTGATGATGGGCGATGCTGGCTCGAAGTTGCTTCCGAACCTCATCTCAGGTGATATGAGGCTTGTTAGCTGCTCTCAGGCGCCCTCAGATCAACTCAGATTCGCTGGCTGAAGTACCACGGCGGGACCGTCTCCAGTTCGACTAGCAGCAGAGAGCCGAGGACCAGATCGAAGTCACCGTCGGCCCACTGATTGAAGATCTGCGCCGGACTGCGCTCGATACTTGGCTCGAAGGAGCCACCGAGGGCGCACCTAGGTTGGGCGAGGCGCGTGAGCGCACCTGAGATGCCCTGAAGTCACCTGAGATGATCTCGCTCAGGGACCGTCGGAGGGACCACGGATGCCCAGGCGCCGCTTGACCGGACCCGACGGTCTACTCGGGCAACGCTCCGTTCCCCCAGTGCCTGATCGCGCCGTGCGCTGCGCGCCAGTACACGAACACATGTTCCGCCGAGACGCCTGGTTGAATTCGCTAGCCAATGCAACTCAGCATCGATACCCTCGACGCTCCGCCGCGCCATGGCGGGGCTCCTCAGGGGCTCGGAAGGACATTCCGAGAGACGCGACGGCGGCCTGTGCACCGCTGGTACAGCTATGTCGAGGGATTCTCCGCCGACTATATAGTCGCCACGCTCGACAACCTAAGTGACGATCAAGCCTCCATCTACGACCCATTCGGCGGAACCGGGACGGCTCTCGTAGAGGCCACCCGACGAGGCCACCCGAGCTTCTACGCCGAGGCGAATCCGTTCATGGCCTTCGTCGTCGATGCGAAGGTCAACGCCGGCCGATGGGCAGCACGTAACAAGACGCTCGCTCGGTCGGCACTGGTCGAGTTCCGAGACGCGGTCCTTGATGCTCGCTTCGCCAAAGCTGCATCGAGGACGGACGTGTCGGCCTATTATGCCGCGTTCCCTAATCGGGATTTCTTCGAAGAGGTTCACTTGC
>JBAPMC010000114.1:0-6859 GCA_049278415.1 Solirubrobacteraceae bacterium | reverse complement strand
CCAGCAAGCGTCGGTGCTGCGGGTACGCCAGGCCGGAGTGCGGGCGGGCGAGCGCCGGCAAGCAGCGGGCCATCCGCAGCGGGCTCTCCCTCTGGCGCTGCACCGAAGGTGGTGGCAAAGCCACACGCTGGATTGCCACCTGGCGGGCAGGCATCCCCAGCGAAACCATCGTCGGGCTCGGCGAGCGGCGCGCACCCCGGGCGGAAGGTCACCAATAGCGCGCGTCGTGAAGCGGCAACACCCTCCAACAGGAACCCCAAGGCGCAGGGCGGGCGGGGAGCTGGCTCTGTGAAGCAGCCTCCCAGGCCGGCTCCGCCGCCGCCCGCCAAGAAGCGCAGGCCGCGTCCACGGAGCGGGAAATGATCCACCGCACCTTCCGATCGTTGGATGACCCGCCGAAGCTTGTCGGTTTCACGATCAAGCAATGGGCGGCACTGATCGTTGGCGCAAGCTCGCTCGTCGGGTTGATCCACATCGCGCATGTCCCGACGAAGCCCGCGATCACGCTCTGTGTCTTTCTGATCGGGCTGCCTGCGGCGCTGACCTATGTCTCAGAGAGCGGTGGCCTGCAGCTCACGGTGCTGTTGCGCGCAATGTGGAGCTGGCGGTGGAGCATTCATGCCCTCTCGGGCGCATCGCTGGGAGACGGGCGTGCTCGGGGAGTGGTGATCCTCGCGCAAGCCGAGGAGGAGCTCGAGGAACGCTCGCAGGAAGGATCGCCCGTTGGAGGCGATGAGGTCAATTGGGAGCGCTGGGGCTGATGAGCCGCAGCCGCTGCGCCTCGGATCTGCTCGGTGTCGCCGCGATCGAGCCCGATGGGTTGCTGATCGCAGAGGACGGCACTTACGTCCGCTATCTGGAGGTCGGGACGGTCAATCCGCTTGCTGTCGAGCAGGCCGAGGGCGAGCGGATCTCCGCGGCGTTCGCGCAGATCGCCGCGCGGCTACCCGATCGTCAGTCTCTTCAGCTCTACGTGCAGGCCACAGCGCTCGATCTCGAGGCGCTCTTGGCCGAGGAGACCTACCGCTGCGAGCGTGCAGCCGGTAGCGCGGAGGACGCAGGCGAGCATGAGCGCGCAAAGGCGATCCGCCGGCTGGGGATCGCCCAGGAGCAGTCGCTGCGAAAGACCGCGCAGACCGTCAAGCCGCTGCGTTTGCGCTACCTGGTGGTCTGTCCCTGGAGTCCAACGGGACGACCGATCCTCAAAACGGGCGGCGGGCGAGCACTGCGACTGAAGGACTCGGTGCATCGCCGGGCGATCCGCGACTCGCTGCGCCACTGCGAAGGCATCCGTGCAGACCTCGACGCGATGGGCCTATCGGCGCGGTCGATCTTGGGCCATGAGGTGCTGGACCTGCTGCACAGCCGCTTTGACCCCGCCGCGCAGATCTCGGGTGCTCTGCCCGCCAGCTTCATGCAGGGCGAGGTCGTCCAACCACTGGTGGCGGGCGAGAGCTCTCAGGATGCTGGCGCTCGCGCTCAGGCACTGGCCGAGGCGATCTGCACCGCGCCGATTGACCTCTCAGACCGCACCCGTTTGAGGATCGGCGACTCACTCGAGCAGGTCTTCTGCGTTTCGCTTGCACCTGAGCAGACGTGGCTCGGCTGGCTGCTTCACATGATGCAGTCCCCGAGCCCGTTCGTGCTGAGCGTGCATATCCAGGCGACCGAGCGCTACCGCGAGCGGATGGCCCAAAAGCGTCGTTACAAGCGCCTGTATGGGGTCAACCGTGGCGTAGAGGCCCACGGCCGCCCGCTTGACCCCGACGCACGAGTGCAGGAGCAGGAGGCCGCCGAGCTCGTTGACGAGCTGGCGACGAGCGTCGGTGCGGGCATCTACCGCGTGAGTATCTATCACGCGACCAGCGAGACCGACCCCGAGCGACTGGCGGAGCTCTGCCAGGCCACTGCGCGGGAGGTCACGATGGCAAGCGACGCGCGCATCAACCACGGCTTGTTCGCTCAGAAGGAGCTGTGGTGCTCGACGCTGCCGCTCGGCCGCGATGTAGCCAAGCGCAAGCGCAAGTACGTCAGCCGCAACGTCGGGGACACCTTCTCGCTGATCGGGACGAACTGCAGCAGCCCCGGCGGCATCCCCCTCGGTTACGCGCTACCCGGCCGCACGCTCGAGCGCATAGATCCCTTTGACAGCGCGCACTCCAACCATCTGATGCTGGTCTCTGGGATCACGGGGTCGGGCAAGACGATGGCGACGATCATCCTGTTGATCCGTGCGATCGCCCAAGGCGCGACCGGGTTCATCATCGACAGGGCCGGTCACTTCGCGTTCCTCGCCTCTTTGATTCCTGGAGCTGCGTCGGTTGAGATCGGCGCGGACGCGCACGCGATCAACTCGTGGGATGTCGAGGACCCGGCGAACGTCTCGGCGGAGAAGATCGACTATCTGCTCGCGTTGCACGCGCTGCTGCTCGGCGAGCACCACGCCGCCCAGGACTCCTACGGGCTCACCGACCTGGAGAGCAACCTCCTCGGTCTCGCGATCGCCGAGGTGTATGAGCGCTGCGCGCTGACCGGCGAGGAACCACGCGAGCTGTTGCTTCAAGAGGAGTTGGAGCGCCGCTACCACCGAGAGCGCAGCGAGGGCTCAGTCGGGATCGCCGAGGCCCTGCGCAACCTCTCAATGCGCCTGAACAACTACGTGCTCGACGGTCCCTATGCCTATCTGACGGATCGTCCGACGACGATCCTCCCCGACGCGCCGCTGATCGTCTTTGACACCAAGAGCGTGCCGGAGGCGAAGGCCGCCGCCGTGCTGTTCGTGCTGTGCGAGCACGTCAAGCGAAAGATCGACCGCACGCGCCGCGAGTACCTGGCCGGGGAAGGTCCCAAGCACGCCTGGGCCGGCAGGAGCTTCTTGGTAGTCGATGAGGCTTGGAAGCTGACCGAGCGGCCCGCTACCGGCCGTTGGTTTAACGAGTTCTGTCGGCGTAGTCGTCATTGGGCGGTGTGGTTGATCGCGATCTCCCAGCAGATCAGCGACTTCGACACCGAGTACGGCAAGGCGCTCTTGGCCAACGCGAAGGTGCGGATCACCGGCCGCCAGGAGGCGAGCGAGCTTGCGCGGATGCGCGAGGCGCTGAACCTCACCGAGGAGCGCGAGGCTGCGATAGCGCAGTCGCGGACTGTCCCTGGCGAGTACGCGATCGTCTATGTAGAGAACGGGACTCGAGGCGAGGCGACTGTGCAGATCATCGTCGCCGAGCTTGAGTATTGGATCGCGACGTCGAGCCCGGCACGCGATGACCCGGTGCGCCGACTCGCGCTGCGCCAGGTCCGCGGCGAGGATTGGGAGGCACGTTGGGAAGCATTGCTGCTCTGCGTGGATGAGCAGTGGCGAGCGTCGGCGATCGCGGAGCTGGAGCTGGCGGCGTAAATGCAGGCGAGGATCGCCATTGCGCTGCTGCGAAACCGCCAAGTGCAGGGCGTGCTGCTCGTGGTCGTGCTGATGATCCTCTTGATGCCCGTGCTGGTCGCGGCGAGCATCGCAGGCTTGTTCGCCCAACAAGCGGAAGCGAGCTGTGCAAGTGGTGGCGAAAGCACGATCGACCAGCCCGCCGGCGGCGGCCCGCTCGCCGCAGGTCTCTACGCGGCGCCGCTTCAGCTCAAGCCGGGGCGCTGGTATGAAGTCGGCGCGACCGAGTACGGAGGACCGGGAGACTCCACCTCAAGCAGCTACGGGTCGATCCCCAATCCGGGCCAGGCTTATCTCCCTTCTCACCCGGACACGTTCGCTGAGCTGAGTGTCCTTGACAGCAACCCCGCCAACGGCGGGACGTTCACGTTCAACGACGCGAACGCCCTTGCGAACCTGCCTTATCTCAGCGGGCTTCGCGTAGCCCATAACGGCCGCGAAAGCCTGCTGCTAAAGCGCGACATCGGCTACGGCCAGGGCCCCGGCCAGTTCATCACAAACGGCCAGCCCTACCGCCTTGACGTGTGGTGGCAAGCAGCACAGCACCTTGGAATCACCAAGAGCGCAGTGCGGGTCGCTCTCGCACCCGCGACCGGCGCGGCACCGACACTCGAAGCGCTCCCGGGCTCAACCGAAGCCAGCGGCAGCGAAGCGGGCGCGAGCTCCTGTCCGGCTCTGGAAGGCAGGGGCAGCATTCCGCTGCCGCTCACGCCGGGCACACAGACGAAGATCCTGCCGAGCGGCCTGGCCGCCGCCGGTGAAGAAGCCCCCAAGGCGGTCAAGCACATGGTGGCGGCAGGCAATCGCCTCTTCGACGCCGACTACCTGTGGGGCGGTGCTCACCGCACGTCCCTGAATAGGCTCGAACCGGGATATGACTGCTCCTCGGCCGTCTCTTACGTGCTGCACGCCGGCGGAGCCTTCGGTGAATACGCCGAGGACTCGACCGAACTTGAGTCCTACGGCGACCCTGGCCCCGGCCAGTACGTCTCGATCTACGCCAACGCGGCACACACCTTCATCTACATCGCCGGATTGCGTTTCGACACCGTAGAAGCTCCCGAATGGGACACCGGACCGAACTCGGGAAAGCCCGGCCCGAAGTGGCGCGTCTCCGCATCGGTCCCCAGCTGGGCCTCATGGACCGTCCGACATCCACCCGGTCTATGAGCAGAGCACTCGTCTCAATCTGTCTGCTGCTTGCCGTCCTCGCACTCGCGGGTTGCACAAATCCCGACGCGCCCAGCACCGCGCAGGGCACCTCGAGCGCCTCGCCGCAGAACGCCGGTGAGCCACCGTCTCCAGCGCCGCCAACGCCTTCGGCACAGGCACCGGCCGATGTGCAGTCGACGCCTGCGAAGGCTCTGGCTACCTTCAGCGAGCTCTACACGAACTGGACCTACCGGACGCTCAGCTCAAACCAGCGGAGGCTCGCCGCGATGGCCCTCGGGGCGGCACGCCTGGCTGAGCGACAAGCTGCCGCGAGCAGCCGCTCGGACACGACGATCGCTCGCGGGCACATCTACAACAGCGGGCAGACCATCAGCATCGCCCAAGACCTCGCACGACCGAGCATGTGGGTGATCGTCACCCGCGAGCAGACCGGCGGCGACACGCAGTACGAAGGGCTACCAGCCTCCTTCCACGTCACCCTCGCGGAGCTCGCGCGCATACCCGGCGGCTACGCCGTAAGTCAATGGCTGCCACAGGATTGAGTAGATCCAGTGAGCAAGCGGCTCGCCGCCGCTTGCTGCCGGTGGAGCTCCCCATCGCGTGGTCCTACGCCTACGCCGCAGCCTGGGTGGCAACGCTGATTCCCGCTGGACTGGTCGCGCTCGCCGGCCCAGTGCTTGCGCTTCCCGCCCGGCACGTGCTCGGGCTGACGCTCGCTCGCCAGCACAATCCTCCGCGCGACTTTGGGCACGTTCTCCTCTTGGTGGCTCACAACACGCCTATCTTCGGCTGGCCGCTGCTACTCGGCGTCATCGGAGCCCACCGCCACCGCTTGGCCACGCGTGTCGCCGACGGTCTACTGCTGGCGTGCATCGTCGTCAACACCCTGCAGGTGGGCGCGGCGCTGGGCGCCTACGGCGCTCGGGTGCTGCCCTATCTCCCCCAGCTACCTCTGGAGTGGGGAGGACTCGCGCTCGGCGCGAGCGCCTGGCTCGTGCAGCGACGCCGGGCGCTCACTATCCGAGAAGGGCTCGTGTGGTTCGCCCTGATCGTCTTCGTGCTGCTCTGCTCGGCGGCGCTCGAGACCGTCGCGGTGCCCCACCGATGAGAGCGACGCGTACCCATGCGCGGGTGTTGGACGAGTTTGGTCCCGCAGGACCGGGCTACCTTCTTACGCGCTTCGGTCGCTTGCAAGAAAAATTACAAGTAAGGTGGGTTTCTACGGAATCGTTCAGTAGAGCAGCACTATTCCGTGTGGGTCAGGGCTGACCTGGAGATCATGGGTATGGATATTCAAGCGCAGGAATCAGGCACCAAACGGCCCGATGAAGGATCGGGGGCAGCGGCGAGCTTTGCCTCGAGCTCAGGTCAGCGGCGTGCGTTTGGCTCCGAGCGCGTTGGTCAGATCCTCGGGGAATGGCAAGCACGCGAGCTACGTGTCGCCCGTGGCTTTGCCGAGTGCAGGGGCTTGAGCACCGAGCAGCTCGAGGACATCTACCAAGAAACGGCGCTGGCTCTCTACAAGCGACCGTATGACAGCGAAGAGCATCTTCGCAACGCGCTGCGCATGGGCATCAAGCAACGTGCTCTGCGGCTGCATCGCGACGAACGTCGACGCGGCCAGATCCTTGCCCACAGCGCGCCCGGCCTACGACTCATGGCTCAGGCCAGTGAGGAGCAGAGCGCCCCTGAGCCAGCCGTGCTCGCCCAGGAGGATCGTCTGATCGCCCTGGAGTTCAAGACCGAACTGACCGAGGACGAGCAGCGCGTCTTTGGGTGGCTCGCGGAGGGGTTGCAGTACAGGGCCATCGCAGCCGTGCTCGAGATCCCTGTCAACGAAGCTCGCAACATGAGCCGCGCGTGCGCGCGCAAGCGCGAGCGCTTCCAGTTGCTCTACGACACAGGCCGATTGTGCGGCTACAGGGCGCGCACGATCCAGGCGCTGCAGAACGGCGAGAGCACGAGCGAGCAGATCGCCGAGCGTGCCTTCGCTCATCTTGATAGCTGTGCGCACTGCCGCACCGAGCACAAGACCAACGCCAGGCGACTGCGGGCCAGCTTCCGCGACCAGGCCGCCGCGCTGCTCCCGCCCGTATTCGTCGGTCATCTCGGTTGGCTGGCGAAGCTCAGTCTGCGAGCCAGAATGCTCATGCACCGCTTCGTCGCCGATGGCTTGCCGTTCGGGCAGGGCGGGGCGCGCGAACGCGCCGCTGCGCTGCTTGCTGGCGGCGGCGTCACCGCCAAGGCAGCGCT
>JBAPMC010000113.1:0-5801 GCA_049278415.1 Solirubrobacteraceae bacterium | reverse complement strand
GCGGATGGAGCGCGCCCGGAGGGTGCAGGAGATGCTCGAGCTGTTGCAGCTGGGTGGTTTGCAGGATCGCTACCCGCGCCAGCTCTCAGGCGGCCAGCAGCAGCGCGTGGCGCTCGGCCGTGCACTTGCCTATGACCCTGAGGTGATTCTGATGGATGAGCCACTGGGTGCGCTCGACCGGGCGCTTCGGGTCGAGATGGAGCAGCAGATTCGTGGCTTGCACCGCGACCTGGGGGCGACGATCGTATATGTCACCCACGACCAGCAGGAGGCGCTCGCGCTATCGGATCGAATCGCGATCATGCGCGCAGGAAAGGTGGCGAGCGTGGGGGCGCCGGAGCAGCTGTTTACGCGGCCGGCAGATAGCTTCGTGGCGGGGTTCTTCGCAAACGCCAACCTACTGGCGGTGCAGGAGCACGAGTTTCTCGCCGGGGACGATGCACGTGTGCGCTGCTCCGGCAGCGAGATCCGGTGTCCGACGACGGCTGGTGCGGGCGACGGCGTTGTGCTCGCGGTACGTCGCCGCAGTCTGCGTCGTGCCGCCTCGCCGGGTGCTTTGCGAATAGCGGGCGTGGTTGCGGAGATGCTGCTGTTCGGAGATGAGCAGGAGATCTCCTTGCAGTCTCCGATGCTTGGGCGGGTGGTTGCGACGATCGACTCGCGCGACTGTTCGGGGCTTGCGCTCGGAATGGAGCTCGAGCTGTTCGCCCCGGCCCGCGAGGCGGTTCTCGTGCCGCTCGTGTGAGCGTTCGCGAGCTCAGTGTCCTGCGGACGTATCTGAATAGATGCCAACATTGCAGCCGATGAAGCACACTCCGATTGCCGCTGGCGAGGCGCCCGCAGCACAGACCCTGTATGAGCGGGCGCTACGGAGCATGCCCGGAGGCAACTCGCGCTCCACGCTGTTCGTGGCGCCCCACCCTCCTTATGCCGCCCGCGGCGAGGGCTTTGAGATTGTGGATGTGGACGGCCATCGGGCGATCGATCTGCAGAACAACTACACCGCGCTCGTCCATGGCCATGCGTTTGAGCCTGTGGTGCAGGCAGCGGCGGCGGCGCTTGCGCAAGGGTCTGCCTTTGGCTTGCCGACGAGCTCGGAGATTGAGCTTGCCGAGTGCCTGGCTGGGCGCGTGGGCTGGGCTGAGCACTGGCGTTTTGCCAACTCGGGCACCGAGGCGGTGATGATGGCGGTGCGCGCTGCCCGCGCCGCCACTGGCAGGGACGGGTTGTTGCGCTTTGCCAACTGCTACCACGGCAGCTGGGACGCAGTGGTGCGCCCCGGCTCGCATGGAGTGCCGGCAGGCGCCCAAGGGGATGTGCTGACACTCGAGCTCGGGGACGGCGAGGCGTTTGTGGCGGCACTGGACGAGCACGAGGGGCGCTTGGCGGCGGTGCTGCTCGACCTGATGCCCAATCGCGCCGGCCTGCAGCCGCTGGACGCTTCGTTCGTTGAGCTAGTACGTGAGCAGACCACGCGCCGTGGGATAGCGCTTGTGATTGACGAGGTGATCACGTTCAGGCTTGCGCCAGGCGGGCTACATTCGCAGTACGGGATAGAGGGCGATCTGATTGCGCTCGGCAAGATGATTGGGGGCGGCTTCCCGGTTGGGGCGGTTGGGGGACGGACTGCGTTCATGGAGGTGTTTGATCCGCGCCGCCCGGACGCGGTGGCGCACGGTGGGACGTTCTCGGCGAACCCAGTCACGATGCGTGCCGGGCTCCAGGCGCTGCAGGCGTTTGGGCTCACCGACATCCAACGGATCGATGCGCTAGGGGATCGTTTGCGCGAAGGGTTGCGCGAACGCGGCTGGTTGGTCAGCGGAAAGGGCTCGCTGCTGCAGATCGGCTCGCAGGATTCGACAGCGCTGTGGTGGCGTTTGTATGAGGCGGGTGTGCTCATTGCCGGGAATGGCCTCATGTGCATATCCACGCCGATGGATGAGCAAACGATCGAACGGGTACTGGGCGCATTCGAGCGCGCGGGGGCGTTGGCTCAGTGAGGATGAGCGTGCAGGCGCCTGTCTCCTTCGCGAGCGTTGGTATCTGATCGGATGGGTGGCGACGGCCCGGCTGTGTGTGTGATTGGGGCGGGCGCGATCGGTTTGTGCAGCGCCCTTGAGCTGGCTCGTCGCGGAGCGGGCCAAGTGACGGTGATCGAGGCGAGACATGTGGCCGCTGGGTCCTCAGGCTTGTCTGTTGGGATCATCGAGACGCAGTACCTCGACCCGCTCGACATCGAGCTGCGGGCCCGTTCGATGCGGCTGTTCGAGCGCCTGGAGCGTGAGCATGGCTTGCATGTGGTGCACAACGGCTATTTGCGGCTCGGCCATGGCGCGGAGTCTCGTATGACGTTCGAGCGCAGCGTGGAGATCCAACGTGAGCTGGGCGTGCGGGATGCGAGCGTGCTCGATCCCGAGCAGGTTGCCCGGCTTGTTCCGGACATGCGCGTGGACGATGTGCAAGCAGGGCTTTTTGGGCGCAGCGATGGCTTCGTTGACGGCCACCTCTACTGTGGGCTGCTCGCGGAGTTGGCGCGGGAGGCTGGCGTAAAGCTGTCGACAGGTGCAGAGCTGGTTGGGGCAGAGCGGCTCGATCGCGGCGGGTTGCGCTTGAGCACGAGTGGCGGCGAGCTCAAGTGCGATGTGGCGGTTGACGCCGCAGGTCCCTGGGCAGGCGACGTGGCGCGGCTGCTCGGCTGTGAGCTGACGCTCGTTCCCCAGCGACATCAGGCGAGCGTTGTGCACCTTCCGCGCGAGCTTGCTTACACGATGCCGTCGGTGATGGATTACACGCCTGGCAGTGGCGAGCGCGGCCTGTACTTCCGCCACGAGGGCCCAGGTAGGTTGATTGCTGGGCTGCATGGCGAGGAGGCGTCCGAGCACGCAGTTGACCCTGACTCCTATACGCGCCAGGCGGACGAGGAGTTTCTGGAGGTGCTTGCAGGCAAGCTCGCGAGCCGTTTGCCGGGGCTTGAGGACTCGGCATTGGCGGGAGGCTGGGCTGGGCTCTATCCGGTGAGCGCAACCGGCAGGCCACTGGTAGGCCCGCTCGCGGGCGACGCTCCGGTGATTGTGGCGGGCGGCGCGGGCGGCTCAGGCATACAGCTGTCGCCTGTGCTTGGCGAGCTTGTAGCCGACTGGGTGGTATACGGCGGGCCGCGGGCAGTTGCGGGCGCGCTCGCGCTGGCGCCTGACCATTAGACGCTCTGCGGGAACGCGGCGAGCACTCGACGGGCGAGCTGCTCGTCGCCGGTGAGGTGCAGCTCGGCTGTGTTGCGCTTCGGGCCGAGCGCAAGAGTCCAGGCGGTTGGCGTGCCGGCGATGCTTGCCCACGGAACGGCGGCGCCTGGCTGTACGAGTGTGATGCAGCCATCGTGGATGTCGAACAGCTGGCGGGTGGGCGCTTCGAAGTCCTCGATGAGCAACTCGACGACTCCGTTGGGGAGGCTCGAGCTGTCGAGCAGTGTTGGCAGCAGGCGCAGGGCGGTGTGCACATCGAGCTGCGCGGCCGACGCCGCGCCGGGATGTCGCTTGGGGTCGCTGGGTCGGCTTGTGGCGTCCACAATCCATCGCATCCATGCACGCGGTCCTCTGCGCACTCCTGTGGAGCGGGCGTTGGTGGATTGTTGCGTTTCGTCGTCCGAGAGCACGGGCGGCAGTCTAATAGAACAATCCCGAGAAGCGATCTTGCGCACTTATTAGAGATGTTCGAGCAGATTGACGCATGGCGTTCTCGTTGGGGGGCGCTGAATGGGAGGCGCATCAGTCAACGACTTCCTTTAGCGTTGAGCCGCTTCTCCCTACACGCCTGATGCCTTGCGCCCGGCGCGCTAGCCTCGATGGGCGTGCCTCCTCTCGAGCCAGATCCGCTATCGGCGTTCAGCCCCGCGGCGCGCAACTGGTTTGCCTCGTCCTTTGCCGAGCCAACTCCGGCGCAGGCGCAAGCTTGGCCGGCGATAGCAAGTGGCGAGCACGTGCTCCTGTCGGCTCCGACTGGCTCCGGCAAGACGCTTGCTGCATTCCTGTGGGCGCTAGACCGGCTGAGCACGTCTGCCCGCTCCGGGGACTCCGTCGAGCCGCCTGACTCGCGGAGCGGGGTGCGCGTGGTTTACGTATCGCCGCTGAAGGCGCTCTCTTATGACATCGAGCGCAACCTGCGTGCGCCGCTACGCGGAATCGGAGCGAGCGTGAGCGTGGGCATTCGCACCGGCGACACCTCGCAGAAGGAGCGTGCTGCGATGGCGCGCCACCCCCCGGAGATCCTGATTACGACCCCCGAGTCGCTGTATTTGATCCTTGGCTCTCGCGCGCGCGAGATGCTGAGCACCGTTGAGACGGTGATCGTGGATGAGATCCATGCGGTGGCGTCGGTGAAGCGTGGCGCTCACTTGGCGTTGACGCTCGAGCGTCTGGATGAGCAGGCGCGCGACGGGAGAGGCCCCGCCGGCGTGCAGCGGGTTGGACTGTCGGCTACGCAGAATCCGCTCGAGGAGGTGGGCCGTTTCCTGGTGGGCCCCAAGCGCACGGTGAGAATCCTCGACGTGGGAGTGCGCAAGCCACTCGACCTGCGCATCCATGTACCGGTGGAGTCAATGAGTGATTTGGCAGCCTCACCGAGCGGTCCGGCTGCCGGTGATCCGCTCGAGCCGGCGCCCGGGAGCGAGTCGACGCGCAACTCGATATGGCCGGCCATCTATCCAGAGGTGTTGCGACTCGTGCGCGAGCACCGGTCCACGATCGTGTTTGTCAACAACCGTCGCTCGGCTGAGCGCGTGGCGTTGCGCCTCAACGAGCTGGCTGGAGAGGGTTTGGATGGAGCCGCCCAGGGGGGCGGCTTGGATGGCGTTCCCGTGGAAGACCCTGCGCCGGTGGCGCTGCGCGAGATTGCAAGAGCCCACCACGGTTCGCTCTCCAGAGAGGAGCGCACGGCGATTGAGGAGCAGCTCAAGGCGGGCGAGCTGCCGTGCTTGGTTGCCACCTCCTCGCTGGAGTTGGGCATCGACATGGGAGCCGTGGATCTGGTGCTGCAGATCGAGTCGCCGAAGTCGGTGGCGCGTGGGTTGCAGCGCATCGGCCGCGCCGGCCACGGCGTTGGAGATGTCAGCAAGGGGCGCATCTTCCCGAAGTTCCGTGGCGATCTGCTCGAGTGTGCGGTGGTTTGCCGGCGTATGCGCGAAGGCGCGATTGAGTCGACGGTGGTGCCGCGCAACGCACTGGATGTGCTTGCCCAGCAGGTGGTGGCGATCGCCGCCTCGGCGGAGGGTGAGCAGCCGGATGGCAGCGTGAGTGTGGATGAGCTGCATGCGCTCGTCACTCGAACCCACTCCTACTCGGAGCTGCCGCGTGCGTTGCTGGAGAACGTGCTCGACATGCTCGATGGGCGCTACCCGTCGAGCGAGTTCGGCGAGCTGCGCCCACGCATCGTGTGGGATCGCGTGGCGGGGCTCATTCGCGCACGCAAGGGCGCGCGCCAGCTCGCGATTGCAAACGCCGGCACGATTCCCGACCGCGGCTTGTATGCGGTGACGCTGCCGGATGGTCGCCGCGTGGGAGAGCTCGACGAGGAGATGGTCTATGAGGCGCGGCCCGGTCAGGTGTTCCTGCTCGGCGCCTCCTCATGGCGGATCGAGGAGATCGGTCGCGATCGCGTGATCGTGACTCCCGCCCCCGGCGTGCCCGGGGCGGTGCCGTTCTGGAAGGGCGATGGCATCGGCAGGCCGAAGGAGCTGGGTGCGGCGATCGGTGCTTTTGCGCGCTGGGCGGTCGATCAGGACGCGGAGCTGCTCGTGCGCGACTATGACC
>JBAPMC010000112.1:0-18543 GCA_049278415.1 Solirubrobacteraceae bacterium | reverse complement strand
CTCGAAACACGGCCCTGTCTGGAAGCGCATCCGCGTCCTGCACGCCAAACGCTTTGGCTAGTGCACTATCCCGAGACCAACGCCACTCAGCGCGAACCTGTTGGCGGTGGTATGGCCAGTTGTCGGCAGATCTTTCGCGCCAGTCCGTAGTCGATCTCTCTATGACGCGGCATTACCGAGCGTGCGCCTTGCGGACCGGCCCACCGAGCGTGGCTCCCACCCTCGTCTACCTGTCGACAGCCATGAGCGCGCAGATGACGCTCGAGGTCGCGACGCTTCATGCAGCGATTGTCAGATGCAGCGCCTCACGCTCGCGCTTGTCGCTAGCATCGCTGGGCTCCGGCGAGAGCATCAAGCGCAGTGCATCAATGACGTTCGCGCGTGCCTCCTGTCGCGTGCGACCCTGACTGAAAACACCAGCCACCTCTGGGATCGAAGCGATGATCCAGCCTTCCTCGCCAGACTCGTAGACGATGGTCAGATCGAACTTCTCAGGCACAAGTCCAAACGATACAGCGCCGAGGGCATCCCAACAGCGCGGACGGAAGGGGAGGGATTCGAACCCTCGCTGGAGGCTTAACCCCCAGAACGGTTTTCGAGACCGCCGCATTCAACCACTCTGCCACCCTTCCAACCGACCCGCCCAAGGCTAGAGGATCGCCACCGCCGGGTGCGGTGCGAAGCACCAGCCAAACCACCGGACGCGGCGCAAAGCGCCAGTGCTACGGAACCCCAACGAACGTGGCGAGGGGACAAACGCCGAGCCAAAGGCCGGAGGACATTAGCTCAGCGGCGCGACGCAAAGAACTCGCTGAGCAATGCACCGCACTCGCCGGCTAGCAAGCCGCCGGCAACCTCCGGACGGTGGTTCAGGCGCGGCTCCCCCAACACGTCCAGCACGCTCCCGCACGCCCCCGCCTTCGGATCACTGGCTCCAAACACCACGCGCGGAACGCGCGCAAGCACAATCGCCCCCGCGCACATGGCGCACGGCTCGAGCGTCACGTACAGCACAGCCTCGAGCACCCGCCAACTTGCGAGAGCTCGCGCCGCCTCGCGTAGAGCGATTATCTCGGCATGGGCGGTGGGGTCCTGGCGCAGCTCGCGCTCGTTGTGGCCCGCCGCGATCAACTCGCCGCCGTGGGCCACCACCGCTCCAATCGGCACGTCGTCGTGCTCTACAGCTCGCTGGGCCTCGCGTAGAGCCAGCCGCATAAAGTATTCGTCACGCGGAAAGAAGTGGTCGCTCATTGTCTTGTTCCTAGCCAGTTTGACGGGGAGCGCAACCTCGGGGCCCTCCAACACATCATGATTACGAAGGAGCCCACTTGCCGCCGACCGCTCAAAGCCGATATCGACGTTTGCCCCGCCGCCGGCTGAAGGCTCAGGCTGCGTGCGCCCTAGCGCTCAGCGTCACCGTCCTCGCCGTGCTCACTGGCGTGCCGGCGCCCTCGATGCGTCCAGCGGCTGCCGCACAGATCAGCGGAGCGCCGCTGAGAGCGAGGACGGACGCAACTGGCACGGCTGCGGGCGCCTACGTCCCGCAGCGCATAGTTGTCAGATACGCCTCCAAGAGCGCTCCATCCGCTCGAGCCTCACGGATCTCTGCGGACAGCGCGAGCGAACCTGAAGATGGCTCCTCCACCACCCGCCTGGTGCGCCTGCCTGCGACCGCCAACCTGGACGCCACGCTTGCGAGACTGCGCAGCGAGAAGAACGTGATGTGGGCGGTACCAGACTATGTGGCCCACGCCACAGCCGTCTCGATACCGAATGATCCCGGCACGAGTAACACTCCTGGCGGCTGGGAGCAGCTGCAGTGGAACTTCAACGGGACATTTGGGATCAACGCTCCGCAGGCGTGGGCGAACGTTGCCGCCGATGGGGCGCCGGGAGGCTCCAAAGTGGTTGTGGCGGTGCTCGACACAGGCGTGGCCTACGCCAACCGCGGCAGGTACCGTCGCTCGCCCGACTTCAGCAAGTACTCGTTCGTGCAGGGCTATGACTTCATAACACACACCCCCTACGCCAACGATCACAACGGCCATGGCACGTTCGTGGCCGGGACGATCGCGGAGGCCACCGACAACCGCTATGGGCTGACTGGGCTTGCCTACGCCGCACGCATAATGCCGGTGCGGGTGCTCGACAGCGCCGGCGAAGGCGACGCGTCGGTAATCGCAGAAGGAGTGCGCTTCGCCGTGAAGCACGGCGCACGCATCATCAATCTAAGCCTCGAGTTCTCGAGTGACGTCGGCGCCTCAGACATCCCGGAGCTGATCGAAGCGCTGCGCTACGCCAACCGCCACGGCGTCTTGGTGGTTGCAGCAGCCGGCAACGAGGGCAGCAGCACGATCCCCTATCCGGCGCGTGCGCGCCACGTGATCGCAGTAGGCGCCACAACAGAACACGGATGTCTGGCGAGCTACTCAAACGACGGTCGCGGCATCACGCTGGTAGCGCCAGGGGGCGGCCCCGACGCAAGCCTTCCCGGCGACCCGAACTGCAACCCGGAACTTCCCGCCGGTCGAGACGTATTCCAGATGACGTTCACCGGCTCATCGCCGCGCGTGTTCGGCTTCCCACAAGGCTATGAAGGCACGTCGATGGCAACCCCCCACGTGACAGCCACAGCGGCGCTCATCATCGCCGCGGGCATCCTCGGACGCAAACCGACACCTGCCCAGATCACCGCACGGCTGGAGGCCACGGCTCGCAAGCTCGGGGGCCCCCAGGATCAGGCTCTCTACGGGGCGGGGCTGCTCGACGCGGCAGCAGCCACGGCCTAGAGCGGGCCAGAGGTAGCTGAATAGAGGATTCGCCAGTACCCTGGCCAGAGCAAGCATCGCTCTATGCACAACCACCACCACAGGCCACCGCCTCGCTGCGGATCAGCGCCCCCAAGGACAGGCCGCCTTTGGACGCGTGCGGGAGGCGTACTCGCATGTGCTCTGCTCGCAGCGCTGCTAGTCGGGATGCTGAGCCAGGTCGCGCAAGGCGAGCCGATGTGGACCACCTACCACCGGGACGCCGCGCGATCGGGATATGACCCGGACGCCACACAGCCGATAGAACCGACCTCCGCGTGGCAAACAGTGGATTTGGGAGCACCGATCTGGAGCCAGCCGCTCGTGTTGGGCGAACGGGTATACGTCGCCACTGTTGGGGATGAGGTGTACGCGCTTGAAGCCTCAACCGGCAACGTGATGTGGAAGAAGAGCGTAGGTACGCCGGTGCCCAGCGAACAAGGCTCCAGCCAGTTGCCATGCGGCGACATCGAACCGACGGTCGGTGTGGTTGGAACGCCCGTAATCGACCCCTCAACGGAAACCATCTACATGGTGGCCGACACATGGGACGCGGCAGCCAAAGAAGCCCATCACCTGCTCGAGGGGCTGCGTCTGAGCGACGGCGAGGAGCTGTTGAGCACGAACGTCGACCCGCCGGGCGCAGACCCAAAGGCATTGCTTCAACGCACAGCGCTGAATTTGGACAACGGCAATGTGATCTTCGGGTTTGGCGGAAACGACGGCGACTGCAGCGACTATCGAGGCGCGGTGGTGATGGCTCCGCTGAACGGCGGCACGCCCCGCTTCTGGCAGTATCAGCCGGCGCTTCCCTCCGTTTCAGGCGGAGCGGTTTGGGCGCCGGCAGGCCCTGCGGTGGACGGTGCGGGCTATGTGTATGCAACCACCGGCAACCCAGATCCCCCCGCGGGCCAAACGGCCAGCGTCTTTGACTACTCCGACAGCGTCGTGAAGCTCGATCCAGCTAAGGACTTCGTCGAGAGTCCGGCCACCGAATTGGTGTCGCCACTGGGGTGGTTCGAGCCGCCCAACTGGGAAGAAGAGAGCAACAACGATCTCGACCTGTCCTCTGCGGCAGCCGAGCTTCTGCCCGGAGGATTGCTGTTCCAGGCTGGCAAGGACGGCGTTGGGTACCTGATAAACGAGGCCACGATGGACAAGGGTGAAGCGTCCGTGTACCACAGCAAAGTGTGCGGCGAGAACAGCGGCTATGGCGGCAGCTTCGGTGGCGACGCCTTCGCAAACGAAGTGATCTACATCCCCTGCGAGAACGGCACGCAGGCGCTTGCCTTCGATGCACACGCAGGCACTTTCATGCCTCTGTGGCAAGGACCGTCCAATGCCGTCGGACCTCCAATCGTCTCCGCCGACCTGGTCTGGACGGTGGCGACAGGCGGCTTCAGTGGGGGAGGAGACACTCTGTACGGTCTCGATCCAGCCACTGGCGTGCCACGCTATACCGAGACCTTGCCGAGTCCCGTAGTTGATCACTTCGCCTCCCCAAGCGCCGCGGGCGGTCGGCTTTTCCTTGCAACCGGATCCAGCGTTACCGCCTATCAAATCGCCCAGCCGTCCTCAGCGGGTAGCTGCGCCTCAACAGTCGATGCCACTACTGCGCAGTGCTCGCCAGCGGGTGGGCCACCTGGCGCCGGCGAAGCTTCCACCAACAAACAGCCCGGCGGTACGAGCACCGCCGGGCTCTCTGGCTCGGCGACTACAACACCGACCAAGCCACCCCCGAGCCGAGCCCACGTACAGCTGCTGCGGACACATTTGCATTCGAGCGCTTCTGGGGACGTGCACGTGACGCTGCGATGCACCCCCAGCCCAACACCATGCCAAGGCACGATCGCGCTGGGCGCACGGTTGACGCACACAACAACAACCAAGGATCACAGACATAGACACACGATCTCCGTCGAGCTCGCCCACGTACGCTTTGGTCCCACGAGCGGCAGTTTCCTCCTCACACTTCACCTGAACAGAGGAGCCCTGGCGCACTTGCGCCGCCAAAAAAACCACCTGAAGGTGCAAGTGACGGTCTCCTCACCCGGTGAGGCTGTAGAGCAGGTCAAGGCTGTGCTGACATAGGGCGCCAGCCGCCTTAGCGCATTCACACCTGGAAGGGGCTATTACACCTGGAGGGGATTTTTAAGACAGGCGACGCGAGAGGCGCCGCGCAGCGAAGTCCGTCCCGTATACAAACCGCATGAGCGGACCAAAGCTGACCGCAGCCATGTGGCCGACGAAGTACAGGTCAGCCACACTGCTCTGAAACCAGCGGTCGAGCACCGGCGCATCGGGTATGCCGCCGATAGAGGCGACGCTGTCTCTCAACGCTCTATCGAGGAACGGCAGCCGATCCAGGTCGGCTCGATATCCGGTTCCTGCAACGACCTTCTCTACCCTCAACTCCTCAACCTCTGTGGGCCCTTGCAGGGTGAGGCACACGCCGCCATCCTCCACCCGCGCCTCTGTCACGGTACGCCCGCATCGGACGTCAATATGGCCTTCGATACGCGGGCGCAGCCACCACGAGCCGGCGGGCCCCAATATCCCGTAGGCGGCGCCTACACGCTTACGTTGCGGCAAGGCGTGGAACCCGAGTGGAAAACTGGCGCAAAGCCGCTGCTCCATACCCTCCCCCAAACCTGACTCTGGGTAGCGCAGCCGTTCACGGAGCGGCCTGCTCGCGCCGCCAGGCTTCGAGTTCCAGCTGATCCGCTCAGCGCGCAGGATGACATGGACGATCGCTCCCTGCTCGTGAATCAGAGCAGCGGCCTCGAGTGCGGATTGGCCCGCGCCGAGGACAGCCACCGTAGAGCCGCTCGAGGCCAGCGGATCACCGTAGTCATAGCAATGGACGACCGCATCATCGGGAAGAGAGCTCAACTGCGGCGGCAAGTACGCAAGGCCCTGCACGCCAGTGGCAACCACAACGCGTCTAGCTCGGAGCGTCTCTGTCGAATCCAGGCGCAATTCAAAGCCATCCGCAGTCCGCCTCACCAGATCTACTTGATTCGCTCGCAGCCCCGGCGCCGCCTGCTCTTGAAACCAACAGCCATAACCAGCGAAGGTGTCGAGGTGAATAGGCGCTGCGAGCGACCCGTACTCGATTCCTCGCTCCGCGCAGTATCGCTCGAGTGTCCGCTCACCGCTAGGGTCGGAGATGTTCGAGGCGAAGCCCTCAGACTTGAGCATCATTCCCGCCGGCATGTGGTTGCGCCAAGTATCCATTGGCTCTCCAAAGATCTCGTGGCGAACGCCACACGCACTCAAGTGGGCGGAGATCGCCATGCCGTATGGCCCCGCACCGATCACCGCAACGTCTGTATCCAGACCACCAGCAAACGTCTTTGACACACGAGCGCGTCGCTCGGTACTCCACTTGAAGCGGGTGGCCCTGGACCGAAGCTGTCGCATCGCCCCGGCCGTCGCAGCAAGAGCAGGGCGCGGATCACCTCGATCCAGATAGTCGTAGCCCATCGGCTTCAGGAAATCTGTGAGGAACGCGCTCGCTGCGCTGACTCTGGAAGGGACGTCAGGCTGGTCTGGTTGCCTGAGCGCCTGCTCGAGCCATGGAAGATCGCCACCCAGCCAGCGCATGCGCCTGCCAAGACGATAGTCACCAACCTCCTCGAGCGATTCTCCGTTTGCCCATGCGTAGAGGAGCTGAGGAAACGGCACCCCGGCCCGCGTCGCGATCTCCACTGAAGCCGACAGCCGGGGATTGATCTCCATCAGCGCCGCGCGGCCGTTCGCATCGCGGCGAAACTCAACCTCGGAGTAACCGTCGAGGCCAATCTCAAGGACGAGCTGTTCTGCGGCGGGCGTAATATCCGGCGGTAGCGGGATGCTTTCGCGCAGGACAGAGTTGCCGCCAAGCGGCGGGAAAGTGCGATCGGCTCGCTGGGCGAACCGCGCCCAAATGCGGTCATGAGCGCACATGAAGCTGATTGCCTCACGGTCACCCGGCAACCACTCCTGTAGAACCAACTCCGTTCCCTCCGCGAGGATCGCTTGGGCTGCCGCGATCGCCTCCGCTCGCGTAGAGGCGAGAATAGCCCTGAGCCGTTGGCCAGCCCCCCGGCTCTGGACCCATGTATGAGTGGGCTTGACAACCAGAGGGAGCTCGCATTCCTCCACTGCCGCCTCAACCCCCTCCAAGCCCTTCACTGTAATTCCACGGGGAATGCGCAAGCCAATGCTCTGGGCATGCGCCAGTGTGAGTGTCTTGTCCACTGCCACCTCGAGCGCCCGCTCAGACCCCAATGCCAACCCAACGACGCGCTCCAGGTCGCTACGGCGCGGACGCAGCGCCTCGAGGGAGCCATCGTGAGCGGGAATCAGCACTCGCGGCTCATACTCGGCGCATAGCTCCAGCAGCGCTCCAACGAAGCCGTCCTGATCCTCGGCAAAGTCCGGCACGACAGCACTGAAAGCGCACCAGCGTGAGCTGAAAGCGGGTGCATGCCGGTCGCTGTCGACCGCGCAGTTGACCAGACCAGCCTTGCCAAGCTCACGCACCGCAACGAGACCCTGACGCTGACCGGCGTCGGCGAGCAACACATCAACGCGGCGGGATCGAGAGTCGCTCTTATGCTGCATCGCGGCGAGAGTCTACGGTCTGGCTCGGCTCGTGGGTCGCATATCCCGGCGAGCCAAGGCATCATTACCGGCGTGATCGACCTTCACTGCCACCTGCTGCCAGGTATCGACGACGGGCCAGCCACGATCGAGGATTCGCTCGAGCTGGCAGAGGCGTTTGTGAGCGCCGGGACCAACACGGTGGCAGCAACACCGCATGTCAACCCACGATTCCCCAACAGTCACGAGACCATTGCCTCTGGTGTTGCTGTACTCGGCGTCGCGCTCGCTGACGCCGGCATTCCCCTGCAGGTGATGGCTGGCGCTGAGATCGATTTGCAATATGGCCTTGCTCTGGATGACAGCTCGCTACGCTCGCTCGCGCTCGCCGGCGGACCGTGGCTGTTGATCGAGGCGCCCCATCAGCTGCACCCCAAGGTTGAGACCTCTGTCCTCGAGCTCATCGTGCGCGGACATAGAGTTCTCCTTGCCCATCCCGAGCGATCTCCCGTGTTCTTGCGCGACCCCACCAGTCTGCGACGACTCGTCGAGGCCGGCGTACGTACCCAGATCACGGCGAGCTCGCTTGCCGGGCGCTTCGGTGGCGCCGTCCAGCGCTATGCCGAGGAGATCCTCAGAGCCGGCGTCCTCCACACTGTGGCCTCCGATGCCCACGACATCACGAGAAGACCACCGGGCTTGCATGTCGATCTGCTGCGTGCCCAATTGGAGGGTCAGGAGATGTGGCTGACCGATCAGGCGCCGGGAATCATCCTCGCCGGCGGTGAGATCCCCTCTGTCGCGAGCGTCGCACGGCGCCCATCGTCCTGGAGAGCCTTGCGCCTGAGACGACGGGGGCGTAGTTGAGAGCTCACGTGCTGACGGCCGCACAGCGCGCGGAGGCTGAATCGATCTGGATCGGGCTCGAGACAGAGATCTCGAGCTCAGGCGTCATGTGCTCGTGGGGCTGGACCGGAACTTGGCTCGCCCACTATGGCGACGTCGTACCCCACCGGTTCGTGTTCGCCGAGAGCGATGGAGTCCCCTGCGGGATCGCGTTGATCACCGAGTCCGCCTCGCACAGCAGGCTGCGTCCACCGACGATCGCACTCGGAACCGCCTGTGAGCCGCCGGGCTCATCTGTTTTCGTTGAGCGCAATCGCCTGTTGGCTCGCCCTGAGGATCGGCGTGCGTTTGCAGCTGAGCTGATGGGCGAGCTCCAGCGCGACAGTCGTTGGCAGCGGTTGCGACTCGACGGCATGACGCTCGATGAAACTGAGCTGCTGATCGACGGGAGATCCAACGTCCGCCGGCGCACCGATGAGAGTCCGGTCGCCGATCTGCTGGCAGGCGAGGAGCATGACGTGCTCACGGCGCTGCCGACAAGTAAGCGCCAGCGTGTACGCCGAGCGCTGAAGCATCTGGGGACACTCGATGCGCATTGGGCGCAGAGCGCGCAGGAGGCCAACTCCATGCTGGATGAGCTGATCGTCTTGCACAATGCGCGCTGGCAAGCGGAGGCTCAGCCGGGCGCATTTGCAAGTGCGCGCTTCACCGCTTTTCATCGTGAGTTGATCTCACTGCTGCTCCCGACAGGACGAGCGGCGCTTTTTCGCGTGAAGCGCGACGGTGAGACCATAGGCTGCCTGTATGGGTTGATCGAAGGGGACCGGATGCTCTTCTACCAGGGAGGCTTGCAGCGCTTTGAGGACAACCGCATGCGCGTCGGGATTGCCGCACATGCGCTTTTCATGCAGGCATGCCGCGAGCGAGGACTCTCTAAGTACGATTTCCTAGCACCGGCTGCTCGTTACAAGAGCGATCTGAGCACCTCATCCGAGCAGCTTGTCTGGGCGGAGCTCGAGCGCCCCGGCGCTCGCTTGCGTATCGAGCGTGCGGCGCGCAAGGTCAAGCACAGACTGCGGAGCGGATCGAGTTGAGCCGGTCTCGTCGCGAGCGAGCCGCCGCGTTGCTGAACACGCCTGTCTTGCGAGCCACGATCGAGCGTCTCGGGCGTTGGCGTGGCGTTCTGGTACTCAACTATCACCGCATCGGCAGTAGTACTGGGCAGCCCTGGGACAGGACCCTGTGGAGCGCGAGCGCGGAGGAGCTGGATGGGCAGCTTCACACCCTCGCAAGGCACGCGGAGGTCATCGAGCCCGACCAACTGAGCAAAACCATGAACGGGAAGCCGGGCCGGCGGGTACTGATCACTTTTGATGACGGCTACCGCGACAACTACGAGATCGCCTTTCCCCTGTTGCGCGAGCATGGTCTTCGCGCCACCTTCTTCCTGACCACCGGCTTTCTCGATGAGCCGCGCGCGGCTTGGTGGGACGAGATCGCCTGGATGGCTTGCAACGCCGAAGACAAACCGTCCGGTGGCCAAGCCATGGCTGATGACGAAGTCATGCCCGCCGGCGAAGCGATGCCCTATGGCGGCGAGCTGCTCCCCGCCGGCCTCTCGCTCACCGGAGGAGATCGCAGTGCATCGATCGCCGCTCTTGTCGCTCGATACAAGACGCTCGGCGATGGCGAGGGCGAGCACTTCCTCGAGGCGCTGGCGCAGAAGAGCGGCTGCGGACGCTGCCGCACAAGCGACGCCCGAGCTCTGTGGATGACATGGGCGATGGCACGCGAGATGCAGAGCGCCGGCATGTCAATCGGCGGGCACACCGTGACCCATCCGGTGCTCGCTCGGCTGTCACCCGAGCGCCAGAGGGATGAGATCGCAGCCTGCGCGCGCCGACTCCACGAGGAGCTGAAGGTGACAATGCGCTGGTTCGCCTACCCCGTCGGCGGACACGATACGTTCACCGCTGTTACGCAAGCGATACTTCGCGACTGCGGTGTAGAGCTCGCCTTCAGCTTCTACGGCGACTACGCA
This sequence comes from Solirubrobacteraceae bacterium, assembly GCA_049278415.1. Classification (GTDB taxonomy): domain Bacteria; phylum Actinomycetota; class Thermoleophilia; order Solirubrobacterales; family Solirubrobacteraceae; genus Palsa-744. Next base: position 8,262 of record JBAPMC010000112.1, on the reverse strand, counting down.
AAGCCCTCCCGCTGGGAGCCGCTCGATGTGCCACGGATACACGTCGGCCCGGGTTTCACGCCAACGCTGCTCAGAGCGACAGTCCTCTTGCCGCGCGTCTTCGCTCGCCTGTGAGAGCCCCACGCGTCTTCGCTCGCCTGTAAGAGCTCCAAGCGTCTCCGCCGGCCTGTAAGAGATCGATACGTCTTCGCCCGTCTGAGAGCTCCATGCGTGCAGTGCGCTCAGGCTCCTGGAGGCGGCATGAGGTAGTGACGCAAGTGATCCTCGACGGCGCTCATCACCGAGAAGCGCTCAACCACGAGTTGTCGGCTGCGCGTCGCCCGCGCGGCCGCATCCTCTGGATCGGCAAGCAGCGTCCGGCAAGCCGCTACGAGCGCTCCCGTATCGCCGGGGGGCACAAGCCAAGCAGTATCGGGCGGCAGCTGCGCCAGGTCAGAGACGGCCGATGCGATAAGCGGCACACCGGCCGCCATCGCCTCGAGCGCCCCAAGTCCCATGCCCTCGTTGGCCTCTGTGGGAAATATGAAGAGATCCGCGGCTGCGAGCAGCGCAGGGATGTCCTCGCGCACACCCAGCAGGCGGAAGCTGTCCTGTGTGAGCCCGAGATCGCGCGCGTCGGCAAGCAAGCGAGTCGACAGCACCCCGTCTCCGGCGACCAGCAGCGTCACATTCCCGGGATCGTGCGCAAGCGCCGAGGCAAGCTGCGGCAACACCTCCGTTCCCTTGCCGGGCCGCAGGTGCGAGGCCGACAGCACCAACCGTGTCCGCTCCTCCACGCCAAGGCTCGCGCGAGTGCGAGCGCGCAGCTGCGGGTCCGCTCGATAGGCGTTCACGTCCACGCCGAGATGGCAGACCTCGACCTTGCCGCTGGGAACTCCAAGCTCGAGCAACCGCAGCGCGGTTGAATCCGAGACGGCCCAGAAGACCTCAACCTCGTGCGCCAGCCAGCGATGACGCAGGCTCGAGAGCTCGCGCCACGAGGCCGAGGGCATGATGTGCTTGGTGGTAAAGCGTCGTTGCACGCCGAGCATATGAGCGACGGCGAGCGCGTTGTAGGCGTCATAGCCGAAGTGCGCGTGTAGGTGGGTTGCGCCGACACGCCGCAAAGCGCTTCCGAGCTGCCTGAGGTTGTGTGGGTCGCCGATATGGCGGGCCTGCGGCACAACGTGGATCTCCGCCTCGACGTCCGCAACAAAGCGACGCGATGCGGGTGGCTCATGGAAGACCAAGTGCGTGACGGCGCCCTCCTCGCCACAGCGCCGCGCCAATGCCACGAGAAACCTCTCGAAGCTCCCGTACTGCTGAGAGCGCCAACCCATCACGTGGACGATCTGTGGCGGGCTCCTCATCGTGGCACCGGCAATCATACGCTCGTCCACATCTCGTCTAGAACGTCGGCTTCTGAAGCGCTGCAACCGACCTTCCACGTGACCAAGAACGGACGCCAAAACCGAGCGCGTCTTCTCGATAAAGGCACACCCGTCGCGAGGCGGGGTCGCAAAGCCAGGGGTCTCTCCGAGATCGCCCGGCCACCAAAGGAGGCGCACGCGCATGCGCACACGTGGCGTACCGGACCAAAACCTGCCGTCGCCGACAGCCATTCTGACGGTGGCTGTCGTCATGGTGGTGGCGCTGATCCTCTCCATAGGCGCATGGCGACCCTCGAGCTCATTTGCGGCGACCAACACGAAGGTCTCTACTCGCGCCCATGCCGCAAGCCACCGTGGGAAGGCCAGACACGCCCGCTCCGCACGTCGTCACCGCTGCCGCTCGAAGGGCTGCCACAGCAAGGCTGCCCGTCGGCGCCTCGCCAACAGCTCTCGTAGGGGCTCGACAAAGGCCCATATGCCGCTCCAGAGAAAAGCGCCGGCGCCTGCCGCTACTCCGAAAGCGCCAGTGTTGGCGCCCTCCGCGAGCGGCGCGACACAGCCACCGCCACCCGTATCCTCACCCACCTCCACCGGCTCGACGCTCTCACCGGCTCCGACCGCGCTGCCTATAGGCGCCGGCTGGGGAGGGTTCGGCAACGGCGTATGGCCAGGCGTGAGCTGGCGACCCTACGCAGCCAGCTCGCCTTTCAACACCAGCGTCGCCGGCGCCACCGTCTCTCCGCAGTCCTCATCGATCGTGGCCCGCGTATTGCAGTGGGGCCAACCGGCGAACGTCGCGCTTGGAGTGGCGGAAACGTCTGAAGACTACATGCACCCTGTGTACTACGCCCAGCCTGGCGACCCGACATACACACTGCATGCGACTGCGCCATGGGGCAGCGACGCCATCAACGGGATGAAGATCCCGATCCCGGCGGGAGCGCGTGCGGCCGGTGGCAGCGACGGACATATGACGGTGATCACGCCGGAAGGCTGGGAGTATGACTTTTGGCAGGTCTCCTCCATTCCCGCTGGCGGCGGAGAGATGACATTCTCATGGGGTGGCCGTCTGCGCATCGATGGCAACGGTCTCGGCGGAGAAGCGACTGCGGCCAACTTTGGTCTGCTAGCCGGTGTGATCCGTCCCCAGGAACTAGAAGGCGGAGAAATCAATCACGCCCTGTTCATCGTCCTGAAGTGCACCAGCAATACGGTCGAATTCGGCCTCGGTACTCACGAACACGCCGCGGGTGATCCCGGAGGCAGCTTTGTATACCCCGCCGACAAGGGCGGTTCGCGCTGCTCCGGCGAATCTGAAGCAAACGTGCCACCGATGGGCGCGCGGCTGGCGCTCGCGATGTCCGACCAGCAGATCGAAGCATTGAACGTGCCTAGCTGGAGGAAGACGATTCTGCGAGCCCTGGCCCAATACGGTGGTTACGTCGGCGACACGGGCGGCGCCGGTATCGGCTTGCAGTTCGAATCCGGCTCCTCGTATACGAGTCAGGGCCTTCAGGACCCATGGGTGACGTTTGGCAAGAAGCACGATCTGCCAACGTCTGGCGGCCACTACACGCTCAACGTTGCAGAAGGTGTCAACTGGCAGCAATACCTTCGCGTGGTGGCGCCGCCCAAGGGCGCCTGAGCGGAGCAGGCGCCCTTCCCGGAAGACGGCCCTCACGTCAAGGGCTCTCTGGAGCCCGCAAAGATCGCACCCAAGTCCTCTGGCGGGCTGATCCGGGTTTTCGGATAGCTTCTTAGCGGCGATGAGGATCGCCTACATAGTCTCCCGTTTTCCCGTCTCCTCCGAGACCTTCATCGTGCGAGAGCTGAACGCGATCGATGGGCGCGACGGAATCGAGATCGATTTGCGTGCGCTCTTTCCGGCGAAGCGACCCTTCGTGCACCCCGACGCCCAGCCGTGGCTTGAGCGAGTCAAGCGGGTCTCGGCGCTCCAAGCGCTGAGCGCCACCTGCTGGTGGATGCTGCGCAGACCACGCGAGCTCGCACGCTGCGCTGCGACGTTGACTCACGCCTACAGAGGGCAGTGGGCTCTGCTCGCCCGCGCACTCACCACACTGCCGTTGGCCGCAGCACACGCACGCGGCGTGCAGAGCAGCGAAACCAGTCACATACACGCGCACTTCGCCACCTATCCGGCAATCGTTGCGTGGGTATGTGCGCGCTTGACGGGCGTCACCTACAGCATCACCGCACACGCACACGACATCTTCGTGGATCGATCCATGCTCGCGACGCTCGTAGGAGAGGCAAGCTTCGTGGCAACGATCTCGGAGTTCAACCGATCGCTGCTCGCCCCATACGCTACGGGTACCGGCGTCCCTGTACATGTGGTGCGTTGTGGCGTTGACCCCAGCGCTTACTCATACCGCGCACGGGCTGTGCCCCAAACCGGTCCCATCAGGGCGCTGTGTGTGGCAAGCCTTCAGGAGTACAAGGGTCATCGAGTGCTGCTCGAGGCGCTCGGCAGCGGAGATGGGGAGCTCGCGCGCATCCATCTCGACCTAGTCGGCGCAGGAGAGCTCGAGCAGGAGATTCGCACTCAGATAGCGCAGCTCGATCTCACCGAGCGCGTGCACCTGCTGGGCTTGAAGTCAGAGACTGAGGTCGCAAGGCTGCTGGAAGCAGCCGACATGTTCGTGCTGGCGAGCATAGTTGCGCGCGATGGCCAGATGGAGGGCATTCCGGTAGCGCTGATGGAGGCGTTGGCGGCTGGGGCTCCGACGATAGCCACACGGCTATCGGGCATTCCCGAGCTTGTGCAGGACGAGATCACGGGCCTACTGGCACAACCGGGTGATCCGCTGGACCTGGCGCGCGCCCTGCATCGCGTGCTCGATGATGAGGACAGCGCAACACACGCGCGCGCAGAGGCCGGTCGAGGGCTCGTCGAGCGGGAGTTCGAAGTGCAACGCTCCGCCGATACGCTGCGCCAACTGTTCCTGCAGTTGACAGGCGAAGCTCGCTCTCACTCAAGGAGCGCTGAGGAGGCAGCCTCAGGCGCTCTGCGCGCCTGACGCTCAGCGATTCCGGCAAGCACCGGCCCCAGTGCGAGCAGCACCCAAATGCGGCGGTCGGAGATGTTCGACAGAAAGAAAGAGGCTGTGAGCACACCAACCAGCGCCGGGATGACGGCACGTGAGAGACCTGTCATCTCCTCATCGCCCAACGCCTCGAAGCGCGCGATCGCCCGCCACGCGCCTGCGAAGGCTAGAACCACGAGGGCTAGGAAAAGCAGCAAGCCAACAATGCCGCTCTCTGCCCAGAGTTGCAGATAGAGATTGTGAACGACCAGGTGCTGATCGACGATCAACCCGACGTAGGTAAGTACCCCTGGCAGGTTCACGTAGTGCGGGGAGACGGCCGGGAACTGGCCGAGACCAACCCCGAATAGAGGGTGACTGCCGGCGACCCTGAGCGCGACGTGCCACACATCCAAACGACCGCTGCCGCTGCCGCTGTCACCGGTGTTATAGATGCGTTGCCATGCGGCGGGCGACGAAATGAAGAAGGCCGCGGTGACTCCAACGAAGAGAGTGATGAGCGCCCCTATCAGCAGACGTCTTCCACGCCAGATTGCAAGGGCGACGACACAAGCCACCACAGCCGCAATTAGACCGCCTCTGGAACGCGTGGCGGCAAGTCCAACCGCAAGGATTACGATCCCGATCACAAGCGCGATTCGCTGAACCACGGACTTGCGCAACGCCAGGCCCCCGGCAAGCACAATCGCCGGGACCAGCACGGCTGCCAGGTAGTTCGGATCACCAGATCCGCCCTGGAAGCGTTCCCCTTCGATCGCCGCGGCGCTGGTCAATTCGCTCCCAGCTCTCAGGCTCCCGTCGGCCACCCCCAAGAGAACCGACAGCACGGCGCCGAGAACGAAGGCGATCATCAGCCAGCGAACGTGCTGAGACTCCGTGATCGTCCCGAGCACCACAACCAACCCGAGACAGCAGTAGAGCAGGAACTTGAGCTGTTCTTGGGCGAGTGGAAGTTCAGGCGCCCACGCCAGCGTAAGCGCCTCCCAAACCACGAACAGCACAGCGACTGTAACCATCGCGCGAGCGCTCTCGAGCGCCGATCGCGAAGAGACCCGTCGATCGAGCAGCATCGCAAGCCAGCAAGCAGCGACCACGAGCAGAACGCGATTGGGGGCTGATTCGAGACTCGGCAGACGACCGAAGAAAACGATCACAAGCCAAGCGCAGACAGCGAGTGGCAGCCGCAGCAGTGCGACCGGCACAAGGCAGAGCGCGGCTATTACAGCAAGGCCAACCTTGATGTCATAGGCGACAAGCGCTGCAGCCAGCATGGAGGCGACCAGCGCCGCGGCGATCAACTTCGGCTGTCGAGCCACCGGGCTGGGCCGCACTCCAAGCCGAGTCAGCGGCAGAGAGCGACTTGCCAACTGAAAGCCCCCTTAGGGTCGCGTGCGCTGTCTGGCTCCCCGCGCAGCACGGGGTTGCTTGGAACCCTCGTCACGAGGGGGGGAAAGCGTGGCAAGGTCTGCATCGCGCTCGCGCTTGGGACCCTCGCGGCGGAGTGTCTTGCCCAGACTGTCGAGCGGCGCGCTTGGCGCCGTGCTCGTGGATCGCTCGTCACCATAGACGCCGTACATAGAGCCGCGGACGGCCTCGCCGATGAGCAGCATGCCGGTCGGTGTGTACCCCATGCGCTCCAGCAGGTCACGTGTGTGCTGAAGCTCGGAGCGGTCGGTGTTGGTGGAGCGCACCACCAGAACGATGTCGTCCACCATAGCCGCCACACGCAGGGCGTCGCTCACCTGCCCGAGTGGCGCCGTGTCGACGATAACGTCGTCGGCCAGCTGCACCGCTTCCTCAAGCAGACCACGCAGGCGGCGGCTGACGGCCTCGAGCAACGGAGTCACATCACCGTGACTGTCGGTGCTGATCACACGAAGGCCGGGCGCGGCGGGGGATTCGACGAGCACCTCATCCAAGCTGCCGTCGGTGCGAAAGAGATCCATCATGTCGGCGTGAATGCCGAGCCGGCGACCGACATCCGGCTTGCGCAGATCGAAGTCGAAGAGAATCACCTTGCGACCGGCGGCGGCCAGCACGAGCGCCAAGTTGATTGCAGAGGCCGTCTTACCGTCGCCCATCGAGGCGCTGGTGAGCATGATCGACCGGCCGCGCCCGGGGGGGCTCGGCGGCAGCTGAACCTGCAGGCTGCGGTAAACCTCCTGCACACGTGGCGCCAAAAGCTCAAAGGAGGTCGCTTCGCGTGCGCCGCGAGGCAACTGCGGGACTCGTGCCAAGACGGGCAGTGGATAGGTGGAGAGCGCCTCCTCCTCGTCGCGTACGCGCCTATTGGTGAACTCGATCACCAATGCTGCGCCGACTCCGATCACAAGACCGGCGAGCAGGGCGAGCACCGCGATCAGCGATGTAGAGGATCCACTGCGCGCAACGGGCAGCTGAGCGGCCTGCAGCAGCGAGAAATTCGGATCATGACCGTTTGAGATCGGCACTAGATTCGTGACCTGAGCAGCCAACTGCGAGAGCGTGTTGACATCGCTTGTCGGCACATCCCTCTCACGTGCCTGGAGTTGAGATATCAGCAGGTTGGCGTCGTGGCTCAGTTCGGTCGAGCGAACCGATAGGGCGCTGTTGGTGTACTGATTGGCAAGCCTCCTGGCGAGACGCGCATTCCCCGCTGTAGCGGTAACGCTGACGATGTCGCTCTCGCCCCGCGGTTCGACGTCGATCGCTTTGCTTACCTGTTCGCTGCTCCAACCGGGTATCGCCCTTGCCGCCACGACAGCGGCCTGAGGGGACTTCAGAACCGTTGCAGCGGTCTCGAGTGTGCGCGTGGGTTCCGCCGCCGAGCTCGTAACGACCGGAAGACCCGTATAGGAGCCGTTCAAGCCACCTTCGGGCAGCGGCGTCACAAGGACCTGGGCGGTCGCCTTGTATTGCGGGCTGCGCGTCTTCGCGACCACAACTCCAACGAAGACTGCCACCACCACGGTGGCCACGATCAAGAAGGGGTGAGCGCGTATAGCCCGCGCAAACGGCACAAGCACGCCTTCTGGGGGCGCCGAAGGCGTGGAGTTAGGAAGGCTGGGCATAAGGAGTCTTCGGCTTCTCGGCTACCTAAGTTTAGTCGTAGCGCTTGGGAAAGCCGCCGCTGAGATCAGACCAGGGCTGAGCCTCATCTGCCTGCTACCCGCGCAAAGCGGCGCTCATTCGCTCTGCGACGAGCTGCCAGCTGGACCCGCGCTCAAGACGCTCTCGAGCGGCGAGGCCCATCCGCTCAGTTCGAGGTGCGTCGGAGAGCAGCTCCTCGAGGGCGGCTGCCAGGGCGGACACATCGCCAGGAGGCACTAGCAGACCGGTCTCCTCGGCGAGAACGGCCGAGCCGAGGTCGCCGACATCGCTGATGACGACCGCTCGAGCCATGGTCATCGCCAAGTGAAGAACCCCGCTCTGATAGCCCACCAGATAGGGGAGCACAACGACGCGAGCACGTCCGAACACCTCAGCCACCTGCTCGACGGGTATGTAATGAGCGAGAACCTCAACGCGATCTTCACGTGCGGCAGACCAGCGCAGCACCGATTCCGCCTCCCCCTCCTCGTAGGAGGGGGACCCCGCAATGGTCAGACGAGCGTTTGGCATCCGCTCGGACAGCTCGTCGAATGCCGCCATCAGCACGGAGAGCCCCTTGACCTTGCGCCAGTCACCAAAGAACAGAGCACGTGCCTCAGCAGCCGGCGGCGGCGGTTGCTCGCCGAAGATGCGCTCATCGCCATGCGGTATCACGCTCACCTGCGTACCGGGCCATGTCTCCAGAAGCTCCTCACGACTGCGCTCGCCGTGCACGAAGACAAGGTCAAAGGCGGGAT
>JBAPMC010000111.1:0-1741 GCA_049278415.1 Solirubrobacteraceae bacterium | reverse complement strand
CCCGCCCGCCACCTGCGTGTGGGGGATCGCGTGTGGTTTCGCCACGCGAAGGCAGGGGAGCTGTGCGAGCGCTTCGACCGGCTGTATCTGATCGAAGGCGAGCAGGTCGTCGATGAGCTCCCCACCTACCGCGGCGAGGGGCAATGCTTCCTTTGATGCGCCTCGGCAGCTTCGGTTAGCCGACCAGCTCGAGGACTGGCGTTCGCTCACACCAACGGGCGCCAAGTCATCGACTGGTGTAGGCCGGGAGACGCTACACAAGCCCGGCGAGCTTCCTGCCCGCGGCGCTCAGCGCGCGCGACGTGCTTGCCTCGAGAATGACCTGCAGATCCACGATCCTCGCCTCGAAGGGGTCCAACTCGTCACGGCCCGTCACTGCATAGGCCGGTACTCCGGTCTGTCGCGCACGAGTGGCGGCCTCGAAGGCGACGCTGCCTGCGAGTGTGCGGTCCTCCAGGCTCTCGCGAGCGATCACGAGCGCCCTGGCGGCGTGCATGCGCCGATTGAAATCGCGCTCGTCGAGCGGCTTGGAAGCTCCACCGGCGTTCTTGCCGAGGTCCCCCTCCAGTGGGCAGAGGTCGCATCTCAGGAGTCCGTCCGCCTCGATGCCGCGGGCGATAGCGGTGGCGACGCGCCCGGCGTCGAGCCCTTCACTAAAAGGTCCGGCGAGCACGAGCACAGTCTCTGAGATCACGACTGGCATCCTTTCAGGTGTGCCACGCAAGCAGACCGGTCCCGCAGAGACGGGCGCAAGCGAAAAGGACGCCGCACAGGACAGCCGCTCTGAGAAGAAGAGCGCCGGCGGCGCGCGCGCCAAGAAGGGCAAGAGCGACGAGGGGGCCGCTCCCGCGAAGAGCAGTAAACGGGACGAGGACGGGGGGCACATCATGCTCGATGTGTCCGGGCAACAGCTGCGCGTCTCCAAACCGGAGAAGCTCTTCTTCCCAGAGCCTGGTTTCACCAAGCTCGACCTTGTCGCCTACTACGTGGAGTGCGAGCAGGCGGTGGTGCGCCATCTGAGCGAGCGTCCAACGGTGTTGAAGCGTTGGGTGGATGGTGTGCAGGGCAAACCCTTCTTCCAGAAGCGCGTCCCAGCTGGAGCACCCGAGTGGTTGCAGAGCGCCACAGTCACTTTCCCGAGTGGGCGCCATGCCCGTGAGCTTGTCCCCAACGATGCCGCCCACCTCGTCTGGGGAGTGAACCTCGGGGTGATCGACTGGAACCCGTGGCCCGTGCGCCGCTCCGACCTCGACCATCCCGACGAGCTGCGCATCGACCTCGACCCGGGCCCTGGCGTCGACTTCGCCCAGGTACGCCGCGTTGCGCTCACAGTGCGAGAGGTGCTCGAGGCGCACGACTTGCGTGGCTTTCCCAAGACCTCAGGCTCGCGCGGCATACACGTGTTCGTGCGCATACTGCCCGAGCACGACTTCTCTGAGGTGCGCCGCGCCGCGCTTGCGCTCGCACGCGAGGTTGAGCGGCGGATGCCGCGCGAAGCGACAAGCCGTTGGTGGAAGGAGGAGCGCGAGGGGGTGTTCATCGACTACAACCAGAACGCCCGCGATCGCACCGTGGCCTCCGCCTACTCCGTGCGCGCGGTGCCCGACGCGCGCGTCTCCTGCCCGCTTGAGTGGGAGGAGGTTGCCGACGTGGACCCGGGCGAGCTGCGCATCGACACGGTTCCGGCTCGGCTGCGCGAACGCGGTGACCCGAGCGCCACCATCGACGAGCACGCCGGCTC
>JBAPMC010000110.1:0-6271 GCA_049278415.1 Solirubrobacteraceae bacterium | reverse complement strand
CGCTCGTGACAGTTAAAACGCCGCCCCAAACAGGGCCAGATGTTTCTCATTTTCGCCCCTGCTTTTTGCTCAGCGTCCGGTATGCTCGCTGTGACTTCTTCGCTCGCTCATGACAATCAACCTTTTTGACTATTTCGAGGAAGTGGCAGGACAGGAGGGAGCGCAGGCCCCCTGGGCGGCACGTGCCCCGAGGCGCCCGAATGGGAGCTTTGACATCAAGCTCGTGCCGCGCTCCCCTGAGTGGCGGAGCGACCCTGAGTCGCTGCAGGCGCTCGAGCGGATCGAAGCGCAGCCGTGGGTGGACACGCTCATGCGCAAAGACGACGACGTGGAGCTGCGCCTCGATGACGGCTGGATCGAGACGACCGGCGCGGCGCTCGAGGCGGGCGGAGGCGCCGAAGCCGAGCTCGTGGAGCTCGCGCGTGGCGGGCGCTATGCGATCCAGTTCTGGGACGCGAACGCAACCAAGGCGCTGCACGTCGGTCACCTGCGCAACCTCGCGCTCGGCAACGCGCTCGCCGCCTCACTCGAACAGGGCGGCGGCGAGGTTGAGCGGCGCAGTGTCATCTCCGACGCCGGTCGCAGCATGGGCGAGGCGATGGCGGGAATCATCCGCAGCGGCCACCACACCTCCGCCTGGCCGGAGGGCGACCAGAAGAGCGATCACTTCGTAGGCCTCTGCTACGCCGACTACGTAGCCGCCGGCGGCTTTGCCGAGGAGGGGATCGACGAGCGCGAAGACTCGCTCACGCGCGAGCTGCGCATGCAGAACGACGCTGCGGACGAGCTGCTCAAACGCGTAATGCAGGGTGAGGCTGAGGCGCTCGAGCTGTGGTTCAAGACGCGCGCCTGGGTTATCTCCGGGCAGCGCAAGACGCTCGCGCGGCTGGGAGTGGCGTTTGACCGCGTGTTCTTCGAGTCGGACTTCCTCGAGGATGGCGCCGAGCTGGTGGAGCGGGGCCTCAGCGAAGGCAAGCTCGAGCAGCGTGTTGACGGCGTTGTGATCTACGACACGGGCGTTGAGCACCTCGAGGAAATGCCGCTCGTGCGCGCCGACGGACAAACGACGCAGCACATGCGCGCCGTCTCCTACTGGATGGGCACGCCAAGCGTCGAGGGCGTAACCACGATTCAGATCACCGGCACAGAGTGGGTTGCGCACTCCACTTGCATCCGTCAGCTGATGACGGAGTTGACACCGGCGCAAAACGGCGGGCTCAGCCGCGGCATCCACCCCATGCACGACATCTTCCACGGGATGGTGGCCCAGCAGAAGCGCGCTGTGAGCTCGAGCGACGAGGGCGGCCTGTTGATCGACGACCTGATCGAATGGATCGAGAAGAGGATCGACGCCGACGAGCAGATGCGCGAGATACGTCGCGCCCATCCCTCCCCCGAACGCATTCCGGCACAGGTGGCGCTCGGCTACTTCCTGCCCTACCCGATGACTCCCCGTGTGGACTTTGAGATGGACAAGCTCTTGACCGAGCGCGAGAGCCTCGGCTGGGATCTCGTGCGGGCGCGCTCCACACGCGGCACGCTGACCACCTCACCCGGTCACCGACCGGCCGATGACCCCGACTACCGCTCGGCGGTTGTGCAGTCGGAGATCTACCGCCGCCACCTGCGCCTCGCAGTTGAGCGCTACGACGTCACTCCACTCGCCCTGTATCTGCGCCACCTCGCGCGCTGGTACACCGAAAGCGAGCGCTCGAGCCACGTGGAACGCGTGATCCACACTTTGCTCGACCGCAGCGCCCGTGGACTGGGACTGGAGGCGGGACGATGAGTACGTTGCTCATCGACAACTACGACTCCTACACCTACAACGTGTTCCACCTGCTCGCGGCCGCATGCGGCGAGGAGCCGATTGTGATCCACAACGACATGGTGTCCTGGCGGGCGCTGTCGCGCTGGGACTTTGACGCGATCGTGCTCTCCCCCGGTCCGGGCCGCCCTGACCGCTGGCACGACTTCGGCGTGTGCTCGGACATCCTGCGCTCCAGTGAGGCGCCGGTGTTGGGCGTGTGCCTCGGCCACCAGGGCCTCGGCCACGTGCTCAAAGCGACCGTTACCTACGCGCCGATGGTGATGCACGGGCGTCTCTCGCAGGTGAGGCACACCGAGAGCGGCCTGTTCGAGGGGATTCCCCAAGACTTCAAGGTGGTGCGCTACCACTCGCTGGCGGTGACCGGCTCGCTCGGCGATGAGGGCCGCGAGATCGCCTGGACGGGCGATGGCGTGGTGATGGGCATCGAACACACCCGCCGCCCGATGTGGGGAGTGCAGTTTCACCCCGAGTCGATCTCCACCGAATTCGGCCACAGGCTGTTCGAGAACTTCTACAAGCTCGTGCAAGCGCACAAGCCGCCCAGGGGTCGCCGCTTGAACAGGCCGAGCGTGCCGCCGAGGCGCTGTCGCCGGCGCAGCGCGGCCGACTCGCAAGTGAGCCTGCTGGCGCGCACGATCGAGGGCGAGCCTTCAACCGAGCTCCTGTTCGAGAGCCTCTTCGGCAATGAGGAGCACGCCTTCTGGCTTGACAGCGCCAACACTTCGACGAAGCTCGGGCAAAACTCCTACCTGGGCACGACAATGGGCCCCAACCGCGTGGTGCTCGAATACGACGTGGAGCAAGGGGTCGTCACTTCCCACAACGCCGGTGGGACTTTTAAGGAGAATGGGTCGATCTTCCAGGTCCTCGATCGCGAGCTGGAGAGCCGGGCGATCGAGCCGCCGCAGGACCCTGCCCACGGTTTGACAGGGGGCTTCGTCGGCTATCTCGGCTACGAGTGCAAGGCCGACTGCGGAGCCGCCAACACGCACCGCTCGGACATCCCCGACGCCGTGCAGATGTTCGCCAACCGCGTGATCGCAGTGGACCACGTACGCCACCTGACTCACGTGCTGGCGCTCGCCTGCGGCGAGGAGCCCGAGGCTGAGCTCTGGCTCGAGCAGGCGGAGCGCGAGGTTCACAACGCGCTCGCTGCACCGCCTGGCGAAGTGGCGCCAACAGGCACGAACGAGCATCCCCCCGATAACCCGGTGATATTCCGCGTTGGGCGCGGTCGCGAGCAGTACCTCGCTGACATCGCTCGTTGTCATAGCGCGCTGGCGGCGGGAGAGTCCTACGAGGTGTGTTTGACCGACCAGATTCACACCGACGCCTCTCCAGACCCGTGGACGCTCTACCGTGGCTTGCGGCGCAGCAACCCGGCCCCGTTCGCGGCCTATCTGAAGCTGGGCGATCTGGCGATCGTGAGCTCCTCGCCCGAGCGCTTCCTGTCGGTCGATCGGGACCGCCGTGTGCAGGCCCGCCCGATCAAGGGCACCGCCCCACGCTCGCCCGACCCGCTCGCGGATGAGGCGACGCGCAGCGAGCTGCAGGAGGATGAAAAGACCTTCGCCGAGCACCTGATGATCGTGGACCTGCTGCGCAACGACCTCGGCCGCGTGTGTGAGGTGGACACGGTGCGCGTGCCCGAGCTGATGGTGATCGAGCAGTACACCACCGTGCATCAGATGATCTCAAACGTGGTGGGCACGCTTGAGCCGGGGCGCTCGCCGGTCGACTGCGTGCGTGCGTGCTTCCCTGGCGGCTCGATGACGGGCGCGCCGAAGCTGCGCACGATGGAGATCATCGATGACATCGAGCGCGAGGCACGCGGCGTGTACTCGGGCGCGATCGGCTATTTCGGCGCCGACGGCGTGGTGGACCTCAGCATCGTGATTCGCACGATTGTGCTGCGGGTGGGTGAGGGCGCCAAAACCACCACGATCGGCGCAGGCGGGGCGATCGTGATGCAGTCGGACCCGCAGGAGGAGTTCGAGGAGATCCTGCTGAAGGCGCGCGCCCCGATGGCGGCGATCGCACGGGCGGTGACGGGCAGCGACTCGCCCGCGGCATGGGTGGTTGAGCCGGACACAGCGTTCGCGGGGACGGCGTCATGAGTGGCATGACGCCGGCCGAGCTTCAGAGCGCAGCGGAGAGGACGTCATGAACGGCAGCACGCCGATGGAGCCAAGGGCGGAGGAACAGTGGGAGGAGACGATCACCTGGCTGGTGCGCCCCGCTGTTGAGGAGGACGTCCCGGCAATAGCGGCGGGCGTCAGCGAACTGCTTGTGGAGCTTGGCGGCAAACCGGCTGACACAGCCGCCATGGAAGAGGCGGCGCAAGCGTTGATCGACGATGAGGACGCCGGCGCGTTGCTCGTGGCTGACAATGACGGCCAGATCGTCGGCGTGCTCGGCGTGAGCTGGCAGACAGCGATCCGCATTCCAGGCAGCTACGGACTGATCCAAGAGCTTTGGGTGCACCGTATGTGGCGAGGACGCACTATCGGCGGTGACCTGATGGTGGCGCTCACTGAGCTCGCACGCGAGCGGCAGGTGACCCGTTTGGAGGTTGGGCTTCCCAGCGAGCGCTTCCCGCACCTGACGGCGACAGAGGCTTTCTACATATGCAACGACTTCACAACGATCGGCATGCGCATGCGGCGGCTGCTGTGATGAGCACCCCCAAGGGCGCCCCTCATCGCTCCGGGCGGGCAGGCGAGCTTGTGATGGTGGAGCAGCGCGGCGACGGTGACGGCGCCCCCTTCATCCTCGATCGGCATGGCCGCAAGATGCAAGCCCACGACGACGAGCGCCGCACCTCTGAGCTGCGCAGCGGTCTGACGCGCCATGCGGGCGTGCGCAGCGCCACCGCCAACGCCCGCCAAGACGACCTGGAGCGCGTGCTCGACGCTTTGCACGAGCGCAACTATCTCGAAGCGCTGCGACAGGTGAGCTCGGAGGAGCCCACAATGATGCCCGAGTGGGCGCCCCCCGGCCTGCCGGCCGACAGCCCGGTGTGGGCGGGCGTGGTGAGCACCGCCTTTGAGGGCGTGCGCACCGCAATCAGCGCAGCCGAGCGCATCGTGGCGGGAGACCATTTCACCTACGCGCTCTGCCGCCCGCCTGGTCATCACGCCGGTCCCGCCTGGCTTGGGGGCTATTGCTACCTGAACACGGCAGCCGCAGCCGCCTACACCTTGTGTGAGGGGGGAGTGAAGCCGGTGACGATCCTCGACATCGACTTCCACTTTCCCACCGGCACTTCGGCGATCGTGGCGCCGCTTGAGAACGTCAGCCTCGGCTCGCTGCACGCCTCCACGATCGCGGAGGTGCCGTGGCGACGTGTAGAGCCCGGCGCGCGCGAGTGCTTCGTTGAGTTCACAACGACGCCGGACGCCGACACCTACCTTCACGCCCTCGCCGACATGATCGACGGGCTCGCCGGGTCGAGCGCCGCGCTAGTGCTCTCACTCGGCTATGACATCGTTGCAAGCGACCCACACGGCTCCTGGGACTTCCCGCCGGCGATCTTTAAGCAGATCGGCGGCGTACTGGCGGCGTCTGAGCTACCTATCTGCGTGGTACAAGAGGGCGGCTACTCACTTGCTGAGCTTGCAGACTGCAGTCACGCCTTCGCCACCGGCTTGTTGAACGGGACTCGAGCATGAGCATCCACGAGTCCGCTTCAGCCAAGCGGCAGGCGGCGGGCGGCCTGGGGCCGTTCCGCAGCCGCCTCGACGTCCTCGACGAGCAGATCGCCCGTCTTTTGGGCGAGCGCTTTGACATATGCCGCGAAGTGGCCCACCACAAGCGCGAGCACGACATCCCGATGATGCAACCGGAGCGCGTGGTTGAGGTACGCGAACGCTACCTCGCCCGCGGCGCCGAGGTGAGCCTACCCCCGGATTTCACCGCCGCCCTGTTCGAGCTGCTCATAGAGGCGACTTGCCGGATGGAGGACGAGCTGATCGCCGAGCCGAGCGCAGCGGGAGACGGGAGCGTCGAGCGGTGACGCTCATACCGTCTCCCACGTTGGTCCTAACCCGATGCACCAGCCGGGGCTCGAACCCGGATCTGCGGATTTTAAGTCCGCCCCTTTCACCGCTTAAGGTACTGGTGCCAGAGTGCCCACGCAACCGGAACATCACGCTGAGAAGTCGGCGTGATTCCCTGGATTGGTCGGGGAGCAGAGTATCAGATCCTCCGACTTGCCGCACCTTTAGATTTTGCGAAAATCTGGGCGGAGAAAGACGATGAGCCTGGCGCTGTCACCCCTGTTGCTGAGCTCGCGCAAATCCGCCCTCCCACCTGGCCCACGCATGCCGAGCACGCTGCAAGCGATCGCCTGGGCACGTCGCCCGCTGCCTTTTCTGGAGCGTTGTCAGAAACATTACGGTGACATCTTCACCATCAGGGTGCGCCACTCGGGCACATGGG
>JBAPMC010000109.1:0-3095 GCA_049278415.1 Solirubrobacteraceae bacterium | reverse complement strand
CTCGATCGACTGCTCTACGGTCAGCGTCGGCTGGCCGCAGAGTTCAGGCAGCGGCGCGGTGAAGCGGAGCAGCGATTGCGGATCGGCCTGCAAGTCCGTGTCGGCGGGAAGTGGGGCGTCGAGCGTTCCTTCAAAGGGGGCGCGTATCTCACCGTCACTCAGTAGCTGTAGCACCGTATCGGCGAGCGCCAACTGGCGCTCTCCCATCGCCTTGGGCATCGGCCGTGGGAGCCCGTCGCGCTTTTCCAGCTCGGCGAGTGCGGCCGCCAACACCGTCGCGACTCGCCACACCTCGTCAGCATGAGGATTCGGTGGGGTGCGTCCCTCCGATCCGATGCCGCCCTCGGGCAGCAGACCGGGGCATTCGAACCACACACGGTCGGCCTCGCCGAATGCGCGGGCGAAGCCGAGACCTCGAAGCGCCTTGATCGCGTGCTCGCCGTCCATGAACAGGGTCACTTCGATCCCGCCGTCTACCCAAACGTTCTGCTCCTTCGACGGGCGATCGGTGGTGGAGTTCAGCAATAGCACGGCGCCGTGGTATGCGCCCGCATAGGAGACCGAGTCGCCAGGAAGCTCCGGCACCCGGTATAGCGTGAGCGGCTGCACCACCTCCTCGCCGGAGAAGGACATCCTCACGGTGAGCTCCAACGGCTCTGATAGACCGAGTTCGAGGCGGCCCTTGCGCAGTAGGCCGTTCTCATCGACCTGCGAGCGGAACCGATCGGGCATCGTGCCCGGCTCAACGCCCACCTCGTCGCCGTCGAGAACGACTGGCTGTCCCTTCGCGAGCATGACTCGTGCGTGCGTTCGTGCCTGTTCTCCTCCCTCGCTGTCCGCGAACCACGGCTTCGGGTGTGTGATCACCGCTCGCGGTCGCGGTTCTGCGGCGAGTTCCCTGACCGACTCTCCTTCTCGCAACCTCATCGTGTAGCGCGGGAGGTTGTCCTGCTGGTCGCGCCTCATCGTGAACGACAAGCGACGGTCGTGTGGCACCTCGTGCTCGCTGGCCTCGCGGTCGGTTTGAACGTAGGTGAAGTTGGGATCGTGGCGGCCGATCTCTGCTGCGGTCGGAGTAGCTGCCTTGGTCTTGGGGTTGAGTAGTTCGGTCCCGGAGGCGAGTGGGCTCGCGCCGGTCCCATGAAGGTCTGCGAGCGTCGCTCGTAGATAGCTGGCCAGCGCACCGTGGTTCAACTGGTCGACTAGGTCTGATCGTGACTCTAGGCTCGTGGCCAGGTCGTCGCAGAGATCAAGCGTCTCGAGCTGGGGATAGAGCGCCTTCTGCTCAGGTACGAACTTATCGGTCCAGAATTTCCGCTCGCCCTTCCTCAGCTTTCGCGGGAACACGAACGTGTAATGCGATGTTGGCGACTCCACAGACATCGCTGACTTCAGCGAGGTGCGGCACTCCGACCAGGTGATCTCCTCGGTTTTGAAGTTCTTTGCCTGCCACGCACGCTCGAGTTTCGGGTTCAAGTCGGAGATCACGTCCATCCCGTCGTCCTGTCCCGGGCCGGTGCGGTAGGCGTCGGGGTAATCCGGGAGCACCAGCCTCAGCACAAGCTCCTCCAACCCGGCGTCATCCAGGCTCAGCACCAAGAGGGCACGGTAACGCTGCGGGTCGATCATGCTCACGGTCCGACACATCGTAGGTCGGAGTCGGTCCTGGTAGCTAGCACCCAGGCGCGCGCCCCCAGTTGGACTTGCTTCGCGCGGCGGGTCGAGCTAAACGTGTGTGCTCAACCACGCGAAGGAGACCCAAGCCATGAACGCCACCGCCGACCTCCAAGCCCATTACTGTGCGCAACGGATCGCGCGTCACCACGACCTACACGCGCGCAGACCTTGGCATCGCTACCGCCCTCATCGCCGGCACCCCCGAGGGCCATTGGGAAGCCCACCTCTACTACGGGCCGGAGCCCGACGAACACGACATCGAGACCGTCGACCGCGAAGCGACCGCCGACCGGCTCGCTGTCCAGCACTCCCTCACCTTCTAACCCCGCCGCGCGCGAGAAAGGAACCGCGGTCATGGCCACCACCGACTACAGGACGAGCCCCGCCGACGTGCGCTACGACGTCGCCGATGTCCGCGCCTTCATCCGCGAAGCGCTGATAGACGACGAGCCTGCGATCGCCTGCGCTCGATGACCGCCGCACCCACGAAAGCCAACCCCCGGTGGTTCACGACCGCCGCCGACCTTCCACATGACGAGGACCGCGAGCAGTCCGAAGTGCTCTGCCACGTCCGCCCCGATCTCGCCGGGTGCCTCACCGTCGAGGTCTCCGAAACCTCGAGGGCCGCTGGAAGACCCGCCTCTTCACCAGCCACAACACCTACACCGAGGTCACGCGCACCCACCGGATCGCCGCCGAACGCCTCGCCCAAGAACACTCCGACCGGCTCACGCCCGAGACATTCTTCACCGAGCTCGCGACCCGCAAACCCAAAGCAGGAAGGCAGAGATGAGCACCGCAGCACCGACCATCGCCGCCGATGTGACCGTGACCTCAACGACAACGTCTACGCGTCGTCGCTCTCAGCCGCGAGTTCCTGCGCGAGTCGTTCGGCATCCTCCACAGCAGTCTGGGCGCGCTGGGCGAGAATCCGCTGTGCCGCAACGTCTACGTCTGCCGCCGCGCTGAGCAGCCGCCCCATTGCCTCACTCTCGACCACGTAATACCGGCTGTCGGCGCGCCTGACGATGCCAGCATCCTCCAGCGGACCCAGGAGCTTCGTTAGCCGCCCCTTGTTGCTGGTGGGCAGGCCGAGTGGTTCCAGCAACTCGCCATGCTTCTGCCCAGGTGTTCGGCGAAGCTCGCGCACGACTCGGCGCCGATCTTCGTTGGTGAGAGCTTCGAGTACGGAGTCCATCCGGCGCGGTCCCTATGGTAGAGTTTCCGTGTTTCTAAGAAACTAGGAAACTACAGCACGGAGGGCAACCGGACGACATAGGCTATGTGCGCCCGGTGGGACTCGAACCCACACGGCGAACCAGGGGGCCTCTGACTTGGGATCTCGGACCTTCTGGCATTGTCGCCGCCGGCTTGAAAGGCCGGCGCGTCTACCAGTTCCGCCACGGGCGCAACAGCAT
>JBAPMC010000108.1:0-3400 GCA_049278415.1 Solirubrobacteraceae bacterium | reverse complement strand
TCAACCTTCAACGTCGCTGGCGTGCCGCCTTCAGCCGGTCGGTCTTGCCAAGCGCTACCTTGCGCAGGCGCACCGTCTCAGGCGTGACCTCGACGCACTCATCGTCGCGCACGAACTCGAGCGCCTGGTCGAGCGTGAGCTTGCGATGGGGCTGCAGGCGCTCGTACATGTCTGAGTTTGAGGAGCGGATGTTGGTGAGATGCTTCTCCTTGACCGGGTTGACGTCGAGATCGTCGGCACGAGAGTTCTCGCCGACGATCATTCCCTCGTATACCTCCTCGCCGGGACCGACGAACAGCGTGCCACGCTCTCCCAGGCTCATCAGCGAGTAGGTGGCGGTATCCCCGCCTCGGTCGGCGACGAGCACGCCGGTGGTGCGTGTGCGCAGCTCCCCGGCCCAGCGATCCCAGCGCTCGAACACGTGGTGCATGAGCCCTGTGCCGCGTGTCTCTGTGAGGAACTCGGTGCGGAAGCCGATCAAGCCGCGGGCGGGCACGATGTACTCCATCCGCACCCAAGCCGGCCTGTGCCCCGAATGGGGTATGCCGTGGTTGGTCATGTGCTCCATGCGCCCCTTGCGCAGCGCGAGCATCTGTGTGACCACTCCTACGAAGTCCTCGGGCACGTCGATCGAGAGCCGCTCGAACGGCTCGTTACGGTGGCCGTCGATCTCGCGGATGAGCACGTGCGGCTGGCCAACGGTCAGCTCGAAGCCTTCACGGCGCATCATCTCGACCAGCACCGCCAGCTGCAGCTCACCGCGCCCCTGCACCTCCCATTGATTGGGCTCCCCACCCACCCGGTCGGTATCGAGCACGCGCAGCGAGACGTTGCCCACAAGCTCGCGGTCGAGACGATCGCGCACCTGGCGTGCGGTGAGCTTTGAGCCCTCTCTGCCCGAGAGCGGCGAGGTGTTGATTCCGATTGTGATCGACAGCGAGGGCTCATCGACCGTGATTACAGACAACGGGCGCGGGTCCTGCGGGTCGGCGAGGGTCTCGCCGATTGTGACCTCAGCGATGCCTGCAACGGCGATGATCTCGCCCGGGCCGGCTTCAGGGGCGTCAACGCGGTCAAGAGCGTCGGTGACGTACAGCTCGGACACCTGGGCGCGCTCGATGCTGCCGTCGGCACGGCACCAGGCGATCTGCTGCCCGCGCTTGATGGAGCCATTGCGCACGCGGCAGATCGCCAGGCGCCCGACGTACGGAGAGGCGTCGAGGTTCGTTACAAGCGCTTGCAGAGGGTGGTCTGGGTCATACATGGGGGCCGGGATGTGCTCAACGAGCAGGTCGAGCAGCGGCGCGAGCGTGCCCTCTGTGGGTGTTGGCGCGGCGGGGTCGTACTCCAGCGTGGCGATGCCCGCCCTGGCGTTGCAATAGACGATCGGGAACTCGATCTGCTCCTCGTCGGCGTCGAGGTCGAGGAACAGCTCGTACACCTCGTCAATCACCTCAGAGACACGCGCGTCGGGACGGTCGACCTTGTTGATGACGAGAATCACGTGCAGGCGCGACTCGAGCGCCTTGCGCAGCACGAAGCGCGTCTGCGGCAGTGGTCCCTCGGAGGCGTCCACCAGCAGCAGCACCCCGTCGACCATGGTCAGACCGCGCTCCACCTCGCCGCCGAAGTCGGCGTGGCCGGGAGTGTCGACGATGTTGAGCTTCACTCCTGCATGGCGCAACGAGGTGTTCTTGGCGAGGATCGTGATGCCCTTCTCGCGCTCGAGATCCATCGAGTCGAGCACGCGGTCGGCCACGTCTTGGCCGACGCGGAAAGCGCCGGACTGCCACAGCATGGCGTCCACCAACGTGGTCTTGCCGTGGTCGACGTGGGCGACGATGGCGACATTGCGTATGTCCTTGCGCGGAATGAGCACGGCCGGACAGGCTAGTGGCTACCGTCCTAACAAGCCGTGCGAGGGCTGCTTGCGGGCCGTGAGAAGCCTTCGGCCCGCATGAATCCCAAAGCGCATGAAGGCGGAGGGAACGCGCTCGGCGCGCGCCACGACCTCCTCCAGGGCGGCGGCGAAGCGTCGGATCTCCTCCTCCTCCACGACGAGCGCCGCCAGCGCCTTCACGACGTTCATGCGGTGTCCCGCGACCTGGCAAAGGATGCGATGCTCGTGAAACAGAGGTCCGACGATCAGCTGGGAGAAGATGCCTGGCTGGGCGCGCTCGGCGGCGTTCCAGATCGAGCGGCGCGCACCGCCCTCCGGTGGCCCGAATTCGATCGCCCACATCAGCCCGAGGCCGCGAACGTCAGAGACAACCTCATAGCGCTCTACCAGGGGCGTCGTCAATTCGAGCAGCAGCGCCCCGAGGCGCTCGGCGCGTGCCACGAGTCCCTCCGTGTCGAGCACGCGCAACGTCGCCAGGGCGACGGCCGCGGCGAGGTCGTTGCCGCCGAACGTGGAGCCGTGGCGCACGGCGCGCTCCATGCCGTCGAACACGCTGTCGAACGCTGTGCGTGAGACGAGCACGGCGCCAACGGGAACGAGCCCACCGGACAGCGCCTTCGAGAGGCAGATCAGGTCTGGCTCGAGCTCCCAATGCTCGAGTGCGAGGAAACGCCCTGTGCGCCCAAGGCCCGTCTGGACCTCGTCGCACACGAACAGCGTGCCGGCGTCGCGGCAGAGCCGCTGAGCGCCCGCGAGGTAGCCCTCGGGGGGCAGGTTGACGCCCTTGCCCTGCACGGGCTCTACGACGAACGCCGCAACGTCGCCATGCGCTAGCTCGCTCTCGAGCGCATCGGCGTCGCCGAACGGGACCGCGTCGCAGCCTGGCACGAGCGGTTCGAAGCCATCGCGGAAGATCGTGTCCCCGTTGAGCGAGAGCGCGCCGAGCGTGAGCCCGTGGAAAGCGTGCTCGGCGTAGAGGATGCGTGGACGCCCGGTGGATGCGCGCGCGATCTTGATGGCCGCCTCGACCGCCTCTGTGCCGCTGTTGGCGGGGACCATTGCGGCGACCGAGCCGGGGGCACGTGCGAGCAGCTGCTCGGCGAGCACGCCGCTCAAGAGCGTTACCCCAAGTTGGGGCAGGTTGGCGGTGTGGGCCGCCATCGCATCCTGCACGGCGGCGATCGCCTCGGGGTGGTTGCGACCGATCGCGAACACCCCGTAGCCGCCGAGCAGATCGAGATAGCGGTTGTCCTCAGAATCGATCAGGTGGGCGCCCTCGCCCGCCACCCAGGTCTTGTCCAACCCAAGCGTGCGCACGATTCGACCCAGCTGCGGGTTGAGGTAGGAGTCGTTGAGCGCCATCTCCTCGCCGCTCCTGCCGGCGAGGATCTCGCGTACCGTCGGTGGGACGCTTGGCATACCGCTAAGGGTACGCCCAGCGGTACTACCTGACCCGAGCGCGAGCGTTGCGCGAGGCGCGGGCGCCAGGGCGCTTATTGG
>JBAPMC010000107.1:0-4631 GCA_049278415.1 Solirubrobacteraceae bacterium | reverse complement strand
GGTAGCGAGCACGGTGAGTAGCGAGGGGTCGTGTGCATTGATCGCGTCTAGTAGCGGGATGCTGAGATTGATCGCGGTTGGCTTGCTGCTTGCGGTCGCGGCGAGAAAAGCGGCGTGGACGAGTGGGATCGATTCGAATGCGAGATACACCGCGTCGATGGTGTCGACGTACCGCCTTGCTACGGATCCGAGGCCGGGGTCGGTCTTCACCTGACGCCCGGCTGCCACCCATGCCGTAACGCGGTGCGCGCCGCCCATCGTGAGCCAGATTCTCGAGTCTTGGGCCTGCGTCGGGATTAGCCAGTCGCCCTTGAGGTCGGGGGGAAGCAGCTCCACGATGCGGGACTCGGTGCCGACTTGCGAGAGGGGCGCGAGAGCAACGCCCTCCTTGGCGATCGCGAGCGCCGCGATCAGACCCTTGCCACCGAGGGACACGACGACATCATTAACCGTCAGGACCGCATCGTGCTCATATGACGGGTCCGTAACGACCAGCGCCGTGTCGATGCTGGCCATTCCAACGCAACCCAGGCGCATGACCTTCACACTGCCGCGACTGGATGCTCTAGTAGATAATCGACGATCTGTAGAAGGTCCGAGTGTCGAGCGTCGCGAAAGAAATCACCAGCGATTCCTTTGGTGGGGTTCAGCGAAAAACTCCCGTGCTTCTCTCGTCCCACCTTCAGAATGAGACGCTTTGCTGCGGTGTTGTCAGGCACTGGTGTCCCCGTCTCGCACGCGTATGCGGGTACGCCAAGCGCAACTGCTAGTGGACACCAAGCGCCAGAGCCGACATCGTAGTTGTATGTATCAACAACCACGGACTCAGGACGCGTTGCGAGGACATCACGAAGGTGGGCAAGCTCGGAATGCGACAATTGTGCAAGACCACGTGCCAATGCGCTACAACGGGCATCCGTCCTGATGAGGTCATCGATGTCGCTACTGACGATAGTCATGGCGCACTCCTTTCATGTTATGAGCTTGATAATCACGTCACCGAGTACGATAACGGCGACGCTGCCCATGCCGGTGAGCACGTGAGGCTTCGCGGCGTGCCAGCGCTCACGCCAGTCTCGGCTGGTCAGCCCTGGAGGCCGCGCTGGCTCGCGGGGTGGAGCATCGGTGAGAGGTGAATCGAGGCGGCTGAACCAGAGACTTGCAAAGACCAAGTCCTTATCTACTTTAACAGAACGCTTGCCCGCATTAAAGACTGCGAGCTCTAGCCGGCCATGAAAATTGGGGTCCACCTTTTGATTGGCGACAAGTAGACCCTCAGCTGAAGTTCCGCCCTTTGAGCAGACCTGCCCGAACACGTGGTCCGGTGTGGAGATTGACTCGTCTACGCGTATGCGAACGCAATCATTGGGTCGAAGGGTAGTTGGCATCGCTAGCCACACGTCCTGAAAATCTTCTTGATAATCATCACCCACGTGGAGGTCCAAAGCAACACGCTCATCCGACCCTTCACTCGCAGCGACGGGGTCTCTGCGTTCGCTGTGGCTAGTTATCTTGATTTTCTCGTCTTCCCAGCGCTCAAGCGGAATCATTGCGCCCCAATCCACCCTCCTGAAGGCTCCAGTCGGTCTCCTCGAAGCGCCACGGCCAATAGTGGCCGATGGCTCGGACACTTTAGCGTAATTCAGATTTTCGGAAGAAGGTGGCCCAATGATCCTGTCCTAGTGGCACACTCGATCACAACGCGTCGCACAAGTGCCAGTGTGCGCCGCGCCCTGTCCGAGCAGCGCGGCGCTTGCCGGTCAGTCGTTAACTCAGGCTGCGATCTGATCGAAATGCAGCGCGGCCCGCGTCGGGAAGACCAGGCCATCCGCCGTTCGGTGGACGAGTCCCATCCCTTGGAGCCGAGCAATGGCGTCTACGGTGCCGGTGGAGCCGTCACGGTCACGGCTCAACTCCTCCACTGATAGCATGGGCGTGCGCCGACAAAAGACAACAGGTGGCAGACGGGGGCGAGGCGCTTGCCCATACCTACAAGCACCTAAGACCGACAAGGAGACAATGCCCATGCCATCCCCTTTGCCCTTGCCAGCCAGTTCGTTGGGCTTATGGGCCTTGTCTGTGCTGCTGGCGCTCCTGGCCGTGGGTGTTGCCTGGTCAAGCTCGGTGGCCAAGGCCGCGACGATGACCTTTGCCCCTACCTTCTCACCAGGCAAGTTCCTGGGCGAAGACAGCACCCTGGATGCTCAGTTCACGTTCACGGGGAACGAATATTACGGTAGCCCCGATCCGGTGACGGAAGTGTTCGTGCATCTACCGGCTGGGGTTGGAGGGACGAACTCAGGCTTTCCGACATGCAGCGAGCTAACACTCGAAACCACTGGCCCCGCCGGCTGTCCAGCGGGTTCGTTGGCAGGCCCGGTCGGCAGTATCGGCTTGGACATTGAAGAAGGCTCTTTACAGGGTGGGCATATCGTCACCAACCGGGTGCATACGACGGGCACTATTCAGCCGGTCTTTGCCAATCAGGCGGAAACCACCGACAACTACATCTTCTACCTCGAAATTCCCGGCTTTCCCGTCGTTCTTGCCAACGGCTACTACCTTGAAGACGCAGCGCCGTATGGAAGGGAGCTGCGGCTGGAATTTCCGTTGTTTGAAAGCGTTCCCTCGCAACCATATGACAGCATTACCTCGCTGACCCTGACACTCGGAGCTTCCCGTGAAGCAGATGGTCAGCGCAGCAGCAGCTTGACCATTCCCCCGGAATGTCCATCAAGCGGCCTGTTCCCGTGGGCGACCGACGTGACCTATACGACGAACACGTCACCGACCGAACAAACGCACGAACATACGACCGCTGAAACAGCCTGTCCTGGGCCACCCCCCGACTACACCTGGACTGGCAATGGATCATCGACGGCCTGGTCGGATAGCGCCAACTGGTTGGGTGGCGTCGGGCCTACTGCGTCCTCGAGCATTGGCACCCTGTCCTTCCCGGCGATGCCCAGCACACAGAACGCCGTCAACGACCTGCCCGGCTTGAGCGTCAACCGGTTGCAGATGGCCAATGAGGCCGCCTACAACCTCAGCGGCCAAGGCTTGACGCTCGGTTCGGGCGGGCTGGATTTCACGGCTGCCGAAGCGCCCAGTATCGCGTCGGTGGTTGCCACGCCCCTGACACTGAGCGCCAACCAGACCTGGAACCTATCCGGCTCTAGTGGGGAGTCAACCGACCTGCAAGTCAGTGGCCCGTTGAGCGGCGAAAGTGCCAACCTGACCATTGACCTTAACAACCTACGGCAGTTGACGCTCGGCGAATCGTTTAGCCCCACCCACGTTGATGACGAGTTGGGGAACGTGGATATAAACGGGATGGTGGTGGAAACGGGTGGGGTCAGCCACCGGACGCCGGTCGAAATCCAAGCTCACCTGAACACCACGGACGGCCATACGCTGACCGTCCACAATGCCGAACTTGGTGTTGATGGCACCGGGCCATTGACGGTCACCAACTCAAGCGTTGGTCTGGACGGCTCGGCTACCGGACCCGTGTCCTTTAGTGATTCGTCGGTCTTGACTGAGCAGAACAGCTATTTTGCTCCGAGCTTTAGCATGGAAGGGGCGAGCAGCCTGGAGTTCACCATTGGCCGGGAAGGTACTACGCCAGGAACGGACTACTCCCAGGTGACTTCCAGCGGCACGGTGGCACTCGGCGGGGCCGAACTGACGCTGCTGGACAAGGCATTTGTGGAAGGTGCCGGTGAATGTGCACCACCCATTGCCGGGCGGGTCTACACACTCGTCTCAGCCAGCACCATTGCGGGCACGTTCAGTGAAATCCCGGATGGCGGCGCAGCCATTGCCGACTGTGCCGTTTTCAAGGCTGGAGCAATCGTCTCGGAACAAGCCTATGCCTACCGCATCAACTACAACTTGGGAAGCTCGCCGGAGACGGTCACGGCAACCAGTTTGCTCGCAGTACCGACGACCTCCGAAGTGCCAACGACTGGTGGGAACAACACGGGTGGGGGCGGTACGAGCAACAGCGGGGGCAACTCGACCGGGACAGGCTCCGGTTCCAATCCGGGGAACGTCACGGACACCATCAGTAGTGCCCAGCTCAAGGCATCGTTGGTCCGTCAGCTCATCCCGACTGGCAAGGCAGCCAGTAGTACGGCGTTGCTCAAGCATGGGGGCTACACCACCTCGTTCACGGCAGTGGAGGCGGGCACGCTGAGCATTGCCTGGTACGAGCAACCAAGTGGAGCAAAGCTGGCCAACAAGACCACAGCCAAGCCGGTACTAGTAGCGGCAGGCAAGCTGGTCTTTCCAGCAGCAGGCACGGGCAGGCTGACGGTCAAGCTGACGGCTCAGGGCAAGCGGTTGCTGCGGCACGTTAGGCGGGTGAGGCTCACGGCGAAGGGGACATTCGTGCCGAGGAGTGGCGTGGGGGTTGATGTGGTGGAGGGGTTTGTGGGTTAGGCGGTAGGCCTTCATCTGCGTGGTGACGAGCATGTAGCCAGGTAGTCGAGAGCGAAGGTAGCGGCCATCTCGACAGTCTGATTACGCCCTTCATTCCAAAGTCAGGAACACGGGGCGCAAGCTGGCGGAAGGTCGAACCGTTACTCAGGTATGGAGGACTTCCGTCCAAGCCGTCTGCCGGACTGTCA
>JBAPMC010000106.1:0-3536 GCA_049278415.1 Solirubrobacteraceae bacterium | reverse complement strand
GTACATGTACCGGTCGGACCACGCCACATGTGGCGTGGTCTACGACAACTTGGCTATGACTCACTCTCGGACAGCTCGACCGTGGCGATGCCCACCGGCTCGACCGGTTTGTCGCCGCCGTCGGTGGGCACGCCCTCGAGCTTGTCAACGACATCCATGCCGCTCTGCACCTCACCGAACACGGTGTGTTTGCCGTCGAGCCATGGGCAGGCCTTGGCGGTGACGATGAAGAACTGCGATCCGTTGGTGTTGGGGCCGGCGTTGGCCATGGCGAGCGCCCCGCGCACGATCTTGTGCGAGTTGATCTCGTCCTCGAAGGTGTAGCCAGGACCACCGGTGCCCGTCCCCTGGGGGCAGCCGCCCTGGATCATGAAGTCGGTGATGATGCGATGGAAGTTGAGGCCGTCGTAGAAGCCCTCGGAGGCGAGCTTGCGGAAATTGGCCACCGTCTTCGGGGCGTCCTCGTCGAACAGCTCGAAGACGATTGTGCCCTCTGTGGTCTGCATAGTTGCTGTGGACATCGTCGCTCGAAGCCTTCCTGTTGGTGGTTTCAGTTACTGCGCCGCTGAGGTTAGCCCGTCAGGGCGCGTAGGCGCGGCCGAGCAGCTCGCGGGCGAGCACGAGCTTGGCGATCTGGGCGGTGCCGTCGCCGATCTCAAGGCCAATCAGGTCGCGGATGCGCTGGCCGGCGGGCAGCTCCTCGCTGTAGCCGGAGTGACCGAGTGTGAGCAGCGCCTGGTGGGCGGCGTCCACCGCCACCTTGGGCGCCCACCACTTGGCCATGCTCGCCTCGATGCGGTGCGGCAGGCCTGAGTCGCGGCGCCACAGCGCCTCGTAGCAGACCCAGTGCGCCCCGCGCAGGAGCGTTGAGGCTTCCACCAACGGGAACGCCACACCCTGGTTGGCGCCGATTGGCTTGCCAAACGCCTCGCGGTCCCGAGCGTAGGCGAGCGCTTCCTCCAGGCCGGCGCCCGCACAGGCAAGGCACATCAGGCCGATGACAGCCCTTGAGAACTCAAAGCCCTGCATGCAGCGGATGAAGCCTTCGCCCTCGCCGCCGATCAGCCTCTCCGCCGATACGGGGAGCCCGTCGAAGTGAAGCGCCGCCCTCCCGATGGACTTGCTGCCGAGATCCTTGAAGGCGGAGCGCTGCACGTAGCGCTCGTTGAGATCCACATAGAAGGCGGAGATGCCCCGTGCCCCGTCCTCGGAGGTGCGGGCGAACACGATCGCCGTGTGGGCGGACATGCCGAGCGAGATCGAGGTCTTCTCCCCCGTGAGCCGCCAACCGGCGCCGTCGCGCTCGGCGCGCAAGCGCAGTCTTGCCGCATCCGAGCCGTGCTCAGGCTCAGTGAGGCAGAAGCAGGGCAACACCGATCCATCCGCAATCGGGGGAAGCATCGAGGCGCGCTGAGCGTCGCTTCCAGCCACGCCGATCACCTCAGCGGCAAGCAACGGGATCAGCAGCAGGTAGGCGGCGTTGAAGTCCGCTGCTGCAACCTCCTCGGCGGCTATCCCGGTGAGGACCGCGCTCGCGCCCTGGCCGCCATAGCGCTCATCGATGGCAATGCCCGTGAGCCCGAGAGAGGCCATGTCGGCGAGCGTGCGGGGGTCAAGCTCTCCGCGACGGTCATCCTCCGCATAACGAGGAGCCAAACGCTTGCGCGCGAACTGCCGCACCGCTTCCTGGAACTGCCGTTGCTCCTCGTCGAAGCCGAAGTCCATCGCTCAGCTTGAGCGAACGCGTTCGGCGTGCAGCGCCTGGCCGCGCACCGCCTCGCCGCTGAGCGCCTCGATCACGCGGTCGGCCTCGGCGGAGGGGACCGACAGGAACGAGAAGCGCTCGAGCACGCTCACGTCGCGTATCGCCTCGCCGTCCAGGCCAGTGGCGGAGGTGACCGCTCCGACGATATCGGCTACGCCCAGTCCCGCCGCGCGACCGCTGCCGAGCACGAGCTTGACCGACGGCTCGGAGCCATCGCGAGAGATCTGGGGCTTTGAGTGCCGGCGGGGACGCTCCTTCACCGGTGTGGGCGGCGCCTTGGCGCCTGCCTCCCACGCAGCGATCTTGGTGCCGATGTGGCGCTCGATCGCCTCGAGCTCGCGCTTCTGGCGTGCCTCCACGAACGTGATCGCCCGCCCGGAGCGTCCCACGCGACCGGTGCGTCCGATGCGGTGCACGTAAGTGTCGGGGCTCGTGGGCACGTCGTAGTTGACCACGTGGGTGACGGTCGAGATGTCAAGACCGCGGGCAGCCACGTCGGTGGCGACCAAAATCGGCACACGTCCACCCTTGAAGGCCAGCATCACGCCGTCGCGTGAGCCTTGGGACATGTCGCCGTGAAGAGCCCTCGCGTTCATGCCGCCGTCGCGCAGCGTGCGGTAGAGCTGGTCGCAGCGGATCTTGGTGCGCACGAACACGATCGCTTGCTCCGGGCGCTCCGCGCGCAGGACCTCCACGAGCCGCGTGGCCTTGTCCTTCGTCTCGACGGGAAGCTGGAACTGGGCAACCGTGTCGATCGTGAGCGTGGCGGCCTCGACCTGGACGATCTTCGGTTCGTACATGTAGGCGTCCGCCAGCTTGCGGATCGGCGGCGGCATCGTGGCTGAGAACAGCGCGGTCTGACGCCCGCTCGGGGTCATCGAGAGAATCCTCTCGACATCCTCGAGGAAGCCGAGATCGAGCATCTCATCCGCCTCGTCCAGCACCACGAAGCGGCAGTCGTGCAAGACGATCGAGTTGCGCGAGATCAAGTCGAGCACGCGCCCGACGGTGCCCACCACGATGTGACCGCCGGCGCGCAGCTGGGCCTGCTGGGTGCGGATCGGAGCGCCTCCGAACACAGCCACCACGTCCACGCCGCTGTGGGCGCCGTAGGTACGCAAAGCCTGGGTCACCTGGATGCATAGCTCGCGCGTAGGGGTCAGTACAAGCGCTTGCACCTCGTGCTCGGAGGGGTCGATGTACTGCACGATCGGCAGCCCGAACGCCGCAGTCTTGCCGGTTCCGGTCTGCGCCTGGCCGATCACGTCGCGGCCTTCAAGCAGCGGCGGTATCGCCTCCTCCTGGATCGGGCTGGGCGACTCATAGCCGACATCGCTGAGCGCTTGCAGGGTCTGCTCGTTCAGCCCGAGCTCGGCGAAAGTCTTGGTCATTCAGGAGAGGAGCTTACGTGCTCGGACCCATCGGGCTGCCGGTGGGCGGTTGAGGCGGGCGGGCGGCGCCTCAGATGGAGGGGTCCAGCAGCAGCTTGCCGGTGGTGCGCCGCTCGCCCAGGGCGATGTGGGCTTGGGCGGCGTTCTCGAGGGGATAGGTGGCCCCCACCACCACATGCAGCTCACCGCGGGCTGCACGAGCGAGGAGATCCGAGAGGGCGTCTGTGAACATCGAAGGGCGCTCGAGACAGTGGAACAGGTAGAAGCCGATCACCGAGCGCGAGTGGCGCAGCAGTGATCCGCTTGAAACCTGGTTGGGTTGCTGGGAGGCGATTCCGCACACCACCAGCCGTCCAAAGTGGGCGAGTGCGCGGTAGGAG
>JBAPMC010000105.1:0-4519 GCA_049278415.1 Solirubrobacteraceae bacterium | reverse complement strand
ATCGTAACGATTCCTCCAGCCGCAACGCTGACCGGGAGCGATACCCAAGCGCCTTGACTGATGTCACCCGACATGATGGCAGTCTGTCCGTTCACCGTGATTGTCTCTTGCCGCCCGCGTTTGTCCCAGTCCACCGCATACAGATGCACATTCCCGCTATATGCAGCAGTGAATTTCAGCTGTAGCTTGATCTGGTTAGCGTCGTAATATGCGGTGGCGTTGCGAAGATGCTGACCCGGATCTGATAGCGCGCGTGCATCGGTCGTGTTGGTCGCCCAACTGTAGCGAGCGCCATGTACCAAGCTCAATGACGCCTTTGGTATGTATGACACGTCGCCAGTAGTCCCATCCCAAGCTGCCAGATCGTAGCCTTCTGCACCTACGCCTCCAACCCAGCCACCTTTGGAGAGTTCTTCTCCATTGATTGCTGGCGGAGCGCCCGCGTCTCCCAGAAAGACCCCAGAGAGCACTGCGTTTACAGGGCCATTGTTCTGGACTGTGATCGCGACTGTCCCGCCAGCAACCACATTGACTGGCAGCGAGACCCATGCGCCCTGGCTGAAGTCGGAGTTGAGGACAACTGCGCGGGGACCGGTACCGTCGTCAACAGTGATCGTCTCTCGCCGACCCCGTTTGTCCCAATCTACCGCATACAGATGTACATTCCCGCTGTAGGCAACAGTGAATTTCAGCTGTAGTTTGATCTGGTTGGCGTCATAGTACGTCGTAGCATTGCGGATTGACCCTTCTGGTCCCTGCAGTGCTCGCACATCGGTCGTGTTAGCCGCCCACTGGAAACGGGTTCCCTGTAGCAGGCTCGCCGTCACACCCGGCATATTGGAGAGATCTTGCGCTCCGTCCCAGTTGGCCAGCAGATACCCAGCCGAGCCTAGTTTGCCGACCCAGGTCCCCTGCGGTTCCTGCTGCACAGGTGCAGGCGCCGTAGGCCAGCTCGTAGCTGCGGTGTAGACACTCGCCGCCACGGGAGCGCTCGTCCAACCCGACTGGATTCCGCCGTAGGCCGACCCCACGCTCGTGACACCCGTCAGCGGCGTGTTGACGGCTTCTGTCCCGGAGTTCTGGACGGTGACCTGGTTGCCTTCGATGTAGCCGCTGACCTTGGTGGCGTTTGCCTTGCTCCAGGCCTGCTGCTCGGCGAGCAGCTGCCCGATCTGTGCGACCGTGAGCTGTTCGATCGGCGCGTTGAAGTATCCGTTGTACTCAACGAGCAGCGGGTTCATGACCGAGTAGAAGAGGCCATCACCGACGCTTGGCAAGGTGGCGGGCGGCGTCCCGGTCGTGGGTTCTCCCGGCGGCGGGGTGCCCATCAGGTTGGGCTGGTGGAAGTAGTGCGGACGTGGGTCGTTGCCCATCACGTGCTGGAACATGTTCGTGTCGATGCTGTTCACGACTTCGGCGAAGTTGGCCGCTTTTTCCTCGCAAGTGTTGGTTGACGTGTTCACGCATTTCCCGCCCAACGATTCGGGGAGATAGAGCTGGTTGAACTCATCTACCTCTTGCGCCTCGGTTGAGACGTTGTAGTAGATGTTCGTCGGGTATCGCGGGATCGATTGGGCTGTCCCGTCGGGGAACGTTTGGCCGGCTGCGAACGCCGGGGTAGTGCTACCGGTGATCGTTGGGTCCGGGTAGGGCTTGGACGCGTCCGAGCCGAAGTACTTGATCCCGGCGCCCGTAAACGCCGGGCTCAGGTTCGGATTCTGTGCGTAGGCGCTCTCGATCGCTTCGTTGCCGGCCGGCGGCCCCGCTGAAGTCGTGCCTTCGCTGCCCGTATCGGTGAAAGTCTGCTCGAGTGCACCGCCATTGGTGACTTCGGTTTTGATGACTTCTTTACTGCTGTTCGTTGGGTTGCCAAACCAGCTGTTCGGTGGCGCTTCCGTTGGCGCGGACACAGTCGAGATCAGCTTCCATGCATTGCTGTTGGCTACCTCGCGGTAGATCTTGAACTCTGCGGCATGACAGACCGCCGCCCAGGTCAGCGTGACAGCCCCTGTTGAGCTGCTCACCGTCACCGCCGTCTCGCTTGCAAGCGACTGGCCACCACCGGGTGTGAAGTCATCGGTCACGGCATAGACGTAGTTGCCGACCGCCAAGGCGCCGCCGGTTGTTGCTGCTTCGGCGGTGTCGAGATCCGGCGGGTCAACCGCACCTGGGTTGCCCGGGATCAGGTTCGCAAGCCCAGAATGCTCGCCGGTGACGATCACAGAGGGGTTGTCGTTGCCGTAGGCCGACGTCGCTGCAGTGTTCTCGGTCAGCCCGAGCGCGCTGGCCGCCCAGCTCGTGTTCTGGTTGAGCTCGGCTTCGATATAGCTCTGGGTTGCACAGCCGATGTCGATGTTCGGGTGATCCCAGGTGTGGCTGATCCAGCCGAAAGATTCCTTGTGCGCCGCGAACGATGTAAGCAGCGGATCAACGCCGCCATGTTCTTCGGCGTACTGCACGCTGCCGCCGCCGTTGAACAGCATGTCGATCCGGAACTTGTTTTCAGAGGCCCATTTGGCTGCGTATTCGACGTCGGTGGGAACCTCGCGGATCGCGTCTTTCGGATCAAAGTCGGTCGCATGAGTCGTTGTGCTCCACGAGTCGTCAGACAGGAAGTTGTCGTCGATATGCGCCTCGTAGTAGTTGCGCTGGTCGCCGAAGTACACGCCGCGCGTGACCCAGTTCAGCGCCCCGTGGCGCAGCAGCTCGGCCTGCAGCTGATTAGCGTTCTGGTTGAAGGTCTCAACCATTTCCTGGATGCCGTTCGGGTGCTTGTAGATACCAACGAACGCCGAACCGCCCGAGCTCGAAAGCAGCGGCGTGAAGCTTGCCCCGGCCACCTGGGTTGCGAGCGGAGTCGCTTCATACCCAAAGGTCCCGGTATCCATCTTCACAGTCCCCTTCAGGTAGGGGAAGATCGTGCTGCCTTCGGTTGTAAGCGTGCCCTGAAGGCCATCCAGCGCCCCCGTGAGGGTCGGGCTGTTCAGACCGTAGGCCGGGCTCGGAAAGATGTCTCCGGTGATCTGGCGCACATTGAACGTCTGCTCGTACTCTTCAAGAGCGGTCGTTTCGGTCTGAGTGAGCGTCGGGGTGCAAGATCCTTCTTCGGGAAACACCGGGCACTTGGGAAGCCCTCCCACCGTCACGATGACCGCCTGATACTTGGCCTCCTGAGTTCCGTTGGCCATTGTGTCCGACAGCGTCGCTGCAGTAATTGGCGCGTGACTGGCGGTGGTGATGATCGTTTCGAAAGGGACGCCCTCGCGCTGTAGCGCCGCCTGCCAGGACATGAGGTCTGGCTCGGTGGAGGAGGTTCCAAGCACCAGCACCTTCATATCGATGCGCTGCGCAGCTCCCGCCACGGCAGGAGCGATCGAGGCCGACACGGCGGCAACCGAGACGACTGACATCAGCATTGCAAGTAGTCGTACCCTCGGTTTCCTCAGCACTTCAGACCTCTTTCTATGGACAACGCATCTGCTCGTAGATTGATTTGTGCTCATCGCTCACGCCACGCTTTGGACAAGCTCAGGGGAGGGCTCGGCTGCGAGAACTGGCTCGATGCCCACCGCCTCAACGGTGGACGCAGCAAGCTGACCGGCCTTCGCCGGCTCGCCAGGGCGACTGTGGATATCGCCCGCAAGAGCGCCCAGCCTGCCGCGTATGCCCCGCATCGCCTGCTGCACTTCCTGGCAGGCCTCCATCAAGCCTTCGCGCACGATCACACTCTCGGCGATCGCCTGCGCCTCAGCGGCTGACACAGAGCCCTCAGCAGCCCGCGGCTCTGCA
The DNA here is from genome assembly GCA_049278415.1 of Solirubrobacteraceae bacterium. GTDB lineage: Bacteria > Actinomycetota > Thermoleophilia > Solirubrobacterales > Solirubrobacteraceae > Palsa-744. Next base: position 730 of record JBAPMC010000105.1, on the reverse strand, counting down.
GCCTTTTGCAGCCGCAGCGAGCGCATGCGCTCGATCACGTGACCGGTATCGGCCGGACGGTGGCGCTCTACCTTCAGCTGCGCGTTTTCCTCCCGCAGGAGCGCCAGCTCAGTCTCGAGCGCGCTCACCGCCGCCGTATCACTGGAAGAAGACTTCGCTCCGTCGGACACGCCCATTCGCAAGAGGCGCCCGAGCGCCGCGCGGCGGCGCTGCGCGTCAGCTCGCTGCGACGTCGAAGCCGATGGCGTCTGCCTCTCAACGGCAGGATCACCAACGACCGCGGGCGCTGGTGCGCTTAGCGGCGGGCATCCTGCCTGCTCAAGTCTGTTCGCCTCCATGCTGAATCTGTGCCCGTCTTGCTGTTGTAGCTCTTCACCGATCTCCCTGTGCCCATCGAGCAAGCCGCAGTTCGAGCGGGCTTGAGACAGAGCTCACATGGCTCTCGGTGCGTGCTCACAGAGTGTCATTGTTTTGGCGTCGATACCCAATGGGCCGGGTGCCCCATCTTGCGTTCATGCGCCTGAACGCAGGCCTGCATGAAGACCTACCAGCAGGGTTCGAACGTGGCCCCGGTGAGGTCCAAATCGAAGCGGGCGCCCATGATGCCAGCCGCGTTATCAGCGGCGCAGAACACGCTTGTAGAGAGGCTGTACTCGGCATTGAGGACGGGCTTTCCGGCCCCTAGGTACGCCTGGTAGCTGCTGCATTCGCTGTACTGGTTGCACTGCTC
>JBAPMC010000104.1:0-3808 GCA_049278415.1 Solirubrobacteraceae bacterium | reverse complement strand
TGGTCTGAGTGCACCCAATGGTCTCTCCCAACAACGGGTGATCGCTCAAACGCTCGCGAACGCCGGTCTTCAGGCACACGAGGTGGACGCGGTCGAGGCTCATGGGACCGGCACGAGGCTGGGTGATCCGATCGAGGCACAAGCGCTGATCGCCACCTACGGGCGGGATCGGGGTCCAGAGCGTCCTTTGCTGCTCGGCTCGGTCAAGTCGAATATCGGTCACGCGGCTACAGCAGCTGGCATTGCGGGCGTAATAAAGATGGCGATGGCCCTCAAGCACGGGGTGCTGCCGGCAACGCTGCACGCGCAGGAGCCTTCAACTGAGATCGACTGGTCGGCCGGTTCGGTCGAGCTATTGAGTGATTCGACCCCATGGCCCCTCAACGGGAAGCCTCGTCGTGCCGGCATCTCCTCGTTTGGGATCAGCGGCACCAACGCGCACTTGATCCTCGAAGAAGCGCCGCGGGTGCGCGACACGCTCGAGTCCGATCAGCTCATGGTCGGCGGTGGTGTTGGCGAGGCAGAAGATGCGGCGTCGGGCGAGCCGTCCCGTTCGGCTCCTCTGCCTTGGGCGATATCCGCCAGAGGAGAGGTCGGACTGCGAGCTCAAGCACAGCAGTTGCTCGATTACCTCGAGCAACGCCCAGAGCTTGACATCGCCGACGTCGGCCTCTCGTTGGCCGTGCGACCGGCCTTTGAACATCGCGCGGTTGTGCTCGGTGACGGACGGGACCCTCTGCTGGGTGATCTGAGGGCGCTCTCACAGGGAGAGACACCACCGGGTGTGACTCGCGCAGTGGCGAGGGGTGGCAAGAAGGTTGCTTTCTTGTTTACCGGTCAGGGCTCTCAGCGCGTTGGCATGGGTGGCGAGTTGCGGCGTTGCTGGCCAGTGTTCGCCACCGTGTTTGGGGAGTTGTGCGGTTTGTTCGATGGCTTGCTGGAACGACCGTTGTCGGAGGTGTTGTTCGCTTCCGAGGAATCCGCGGAGGCGGAGTCGATCGACCGCACGTCGTATGCGCAGGCTGGGCTGTTCGCGCTTGAGGTGGCGTTGTTCAGGCAGTTGGAGAGCTGGGGTTTGCGTCCCAACTATCTGCTCGGTCATTCGATAGGGGAGCTTGCAGCAGCGCATGTTGCGGGAGTCTTCTCCTTGGAGGACGCTTGCCGGCTGGTTGCGGCGCGGGGACAGTTGATGGCCGAGCTCCCAGCCGGTGGAGAGATGCTCGCGGTCAAGGCCTCTGCCCAGGAGGCGCTCGACGAGTTGGTGGGTTTCGAGGATCGCGTGTCTTTGGCTGCAGTCAACGGGCCGTCCTCGGTGGTGGTCTCCGGCGAGCGAGAGGCGGTCGCTGAGCTGGCCGGACGGTGGGAGGGGTTGGGTCGCAAGACCCGGCGCCTGCGCGTTTCGCACGCATTTCATTCGCCGCTCATGGATGCGATGCTGCAGGAGTTCCGTGGGGTCGCCGAGGGGTTGTCGTTTAACCAGCCAACGATTGCGATCGTCTCGAACATCACGGGCGAGGTGGTTGAGGCGGAGCGCATCTGCTCAGCCGACTACTGGGTCGAACATGTGCGCCGGACGGTGCGTTTTGCGGACGGGGTGCAGTGGCTTGACAGGCATGGAGTTGACACGTTCGTCGAGCTGGGACCCGACGGCGTGCTCGGCGCAATGTGTGAGGATTGCTTGGAGGACGCACGGGGCGTCGCGGAGGAGGGGATCGAGGACGAGCCTCGGCCGTTGGTGGTGTCGTTGCTGCGCCGCGGACAGCCCGAAGCCGAGACCGTGCTGGGTGGGATCGCCAAGGCTTGGGCGCACGGGAGCGCTGTCGATTGGGGCAGAGTGTTGGAGGGGACAGGCGCTCGGCAGGTGGAGCTTCCCACCTATGCGTTCCAGCGGGCACGCTACTGGCTGGACGCGCCGCCGCTCGGTGCTGGAGATCTGAAATCGGTTGGCTTGGCTGGAGCGGATCATCCGTTGTTGGGGGTCGCTATAGAGCTCGCGAACGGCGAAGGCTGGTTGTTCACAGGCCGACTCGGGGTGGAAAGCAGCCCATGGGTCGCCGATCATGTGGTACTGGGCGTTGTGCTTGTGCCCGGAACCACATTTGTCGAGATCGCCCTTCGTGCCGGCGAGCTTGCGGGTTGCGAGGTATTGCGCGAGCTGGTGATCGAAGCGCCGCTTGTGCTCGGCGAGGAGAGCGTGCAGCTGCAGGTTGTGCTGGGGGAGTCGGGGGAGTCCGGGGAGCGTCAACTGAGCATCCATTCGCGCCTGCCGGGCTCTGCGGGAGAGGCTCTACCCGATCAGCAAGAGTGGACGCGTCACGCAAGCGGTGTGCTGTATCCGTCGGAGGCGGGGGTCAACGACCCAAGCGGTTGGCTGCAGGAGCAGACGGCTGCGCTGGCTGCGGAGCAATGGCCTCCGGCCGACGCAGAGCCGGTCTCGGTGGATGAGCTGTACGACCGTCTGGCAGGGCTGGGTCTTGACTATGGTCCTGCGTTCATCGGCGTGCGGGCCGCGTGGCGACGTGGGCGCGAGGTGTTTGCCGAGCTCTCTCTGGATGAGGAGCATGGCACCCAGGCTGACACGTTTGGTGTGCACCCGGCGCTGCTCGACGCTGCTCTGCAGGCCGCGCTTGTGCCCCTGTTCGCCGGCGATGGTCCGGCGCCGGAGACGCCCAGCATCCCCTTCGCATGGGGTGATGTGCGTTTGCATGGCAGCGGCGCGAGGGCGCTACGCGCTCACAGCTCGATCTCGCATAACGGAGAGATATCGCTCCTCGCGGTCGATGAGAGCGGCAAGCCGGTCGTCTCGATCGACTCCCTGGCGTTGCGTCCAGTCTCGAGGGAGCAGCTCAAAGACGCCTCCGATAGCCAAGCAGAGTCGTTGTTCTGCGTCAATTGGTCTGCCGTCGTTGAGGCTGGCGGAAGTAGCGGAAACGCACGGGTGGCGCTCTTGACTCCGTGGGGCTCGGGGGACGGGCGCGGCGGGCGGGGTCTGTACGTGGATTCACCCTCCTCCGAGGAGTTTGAGGTGTACAGCGGTCTGGATGCGCTGTGCGAGGCGTTGGATCAGGACGCTCCTGCTCCCGACATGGTGCTTGTCGACGGCGCCTCGTGGGGCCCGTTGATGGCTGGTACGGGGGTGGATGTCGCGACTTGCTCAAAGGGCGGGAATGGCACATCAGAGGGCAGCCTCGTTGAGGTTGCCCATGGCGTGAGCACGTGGATGCTGGATTTCCTGCAGCGAGCGCTTGTGGAGGAACGGTTGTCGGAGTGCCGGTTTGTTGTGCTTACCGCTGGAGCGGTGGCGGTGGGCCCGGAGGATTTGGTCTTGGGGCTAGACAAGTCCGCGCTGTGGGGTTTGGTTCGCTCGGCGCAGTCGGAGTTCCCCGGGCGTCTCGTGCTCGTGGACCTCGATGGACGAGAGCTGTCCGCGCATCTGATGAGCGTCGTGCTGGCGGGCGATGAGCCACAGCTCGCGGTGCGGGGAGAAGAGGTGCTCCGCCCCCGTTTGGCGCGATTCACCGCTACGGCTGAAGTCGTGGGGGAGGAGCAAGCGTCGGCCCGCGGGACCGAGCGCGCGCAGGACGATGCTTCTGAGTCTGGTGAAGGGTTTGGTGAGATCTCCGGCACGGCCCTCATAACTGGTGGCACGGGTGGTTTGGGCGGGCATGTCGCAAGGCGCCTGGTCTCGCGACATCACGTGCGCAGCATCCGGTTGGTGAGTCGACAGGGAGGCTCGGCGCCCGGCGCCCAGGAGCTCGAGGCCGAGCTGAGCGAACTGGGTGTGCACGTCACGATCGCCGCCTGTGAT
>JBAPMC010000103.1:0-12822 GCA_049278415.1 Solirubrobacteraceae bacterium | reverse complement strand
GTCTGTGGCCATCCAGTGCTGCAGAGTGCCCAGGGGTATGTGCCCGGCGCACGCATTCCGCGCGACCCAGCTCTCAAGCTGGTCCTTCTGCTCGGCGTTGTTGGGGCCGTTGCGCGGCTCGGGCCAGAGATTGCGGGGATCGCGGGGCGCTCCGCCGATCGAGAGCGGCACGAGATGGTCCTCCTCGTAGTCGCGCGCTCGACCGGGCAGATCGTAAGCGCGCATCTGAGCGAACTTCAATGCCTCGGTGTAGCTCTCCGGTGGACGAACGGACTGGCTGTAGCCGAAGGTGCCGATCGTGGCGAGTGAGACCCCCGCGCGGATCGCGCCGGGGGTGCAGCGAGGGTCAGGCAGGCCGCCACGCTCAACGCAGTGATGCCCGGATGTCGATGCGCGCCAGCGTGCACTGGATCGTTCTGCGCCAGCTCCTTGAGACGCGCAGCCGGCGAGCGCTACCAGCACGACGGCTGATGGGACCAAGCGGGCACACCGGCAGTATCGGCACCGCGCTGCACTCGCTCTGGCCTGGATTCGCCGCAGCTCGTCGGTCATCGCGTTCTTGAACATGGTGGTCCTCCGATCGAGAGTGATATGAGGCCGAATACGCGGGCAAGACGCTCGCGGAGCTCGAGGAAGCCTTGATCGCGTGTACCGACACGCCAAAGGGCGGCAGCGAAGTCGAAGATCGTGCCTCCCTTTTTGCACTGCGCGCCGAAGCAGTAGAAGGTCCCGTCGGAGTAGAGCTGGAGGCTCGGATCGGTCTCATCGTGAAAGGGACAGAGCACCTTGCCGGCTCTGTTGGGCACGAGGCCCGCCAGCACGCGAACGTACTCGGAAGCGGGGATCGCCAGCAGTTCACGGTCAAGCGTTGTACGCCCGACTCGCCGGCTATCGGCCCAGACAGGCACGAGACTCTGTGGGTTGGGGTCTTCGGGAAGCCCGCTCGTGAGTTGGGAGAGCGTGTAGCGCGCGTCTGCTCGATATGCGATGAGCCTGACTGGTTGGGGCGGGTCGTGCTTGTAGTTGAAGGTTTCCGGTGGGCGCAGGATGCGCGCAATGTCAAAGCAGCCGGGGTCCCCGCCGAGTTCCAAAGCAAGGCGTCGATTGGCGCTCTCGACCTCTAGGCTCGCGGCGTGCTGGCGAAGTGACCAGTAGAGCTGTGAGTGCCCCGGCGTACCCGATGCGGTCTCCATCGTCGGAGGGCAGGCAAACTGCCGCAGACGATCCTGGGTGTGCGGATCGTCGCACTCGATGTAGGCCAGGTGCGATCCGTTGATCGCGCTCTTGCCGCCGTGCGCGCGCTCGCGCAGAGCGACACCGACATACACGTCAGTCCGACCAGCCAAATGGGTAATTCGGCGCGCAGCCTGACCAATGCGCAGCACCGAGACAAACCGCTGGCGCATCAAGTTCTCAGACATCGCCTCGCGTATGTCAAAGAACTGGTTGGGCTCGCTGGCGCTCGCCAGCATCCGCAGATAGGTGAAGAGATCGCTGGGATGCTCGGGCTGGGTGCTCACCCACGCACCTCGGGGGTGTACATCGTGAGGTACTCGAACTCGCCGTTGACCAGCGGCACTTGGTCGGGGTGGCGTGCGGCCCACGCCGCGCACTGCTCGAGTGTCAGTTCGCCGCGGCGCATCGACGCGACGCGCTGAGCGGGTGTCATCTCCCACAGCGCGCGAAGTCGCGCATCGCGCGCTTTGAGGTCTTGCATCATCTGGTCGAAGAGGAGTCTTTGGCTCATGGTCACGCTCCGCTCGAGGGCTTGAGGCTCGCGCCCCGTCAGGGACGCGAGCCCCGTGGGCCCTAGAACTGGATGTCCTCCTCGCCGCCGACTCCCGCTCCGACGAGCTCGCGCTCGTCGTCCTCGCCGTTGCCGTTGGGGCTGCCCAGGAACTGCACGCTGTCGGCGATGATGTCCACCGCCTGGCGCTTGTTGCCCTCCTGGGTCTCCCACTCGCGCCACTCCAGGCGCCCGTCGATTGCGACCGGACGGCCCTTGGAGAGATACCGGGCGGCGTTCTCGCCCTGGCCGCCCCACACGGTGACGTTGAAGAAGTTGGGCTTGTCAACCCACTCACCGTCCTGCTTGCGGCGGGTGTTGCAGGCGATCCGCAGCTCGCAGACTGCGGTGCCACTAGGCAGTGATCGCAGCTCGGGGTCCCTGGTCAGGTTTCCGGTGAGGACGACTCGGTTGATGTTGTTCATTGCTTGTTCCTCCTATTGGTGGTTGGTGGTGCTAGTGACGCAGCCCAAAAAAGACGCCGACCGGCGCGCGGAGCCGAAGCCCGTAAGGGCGTAGGGAAGCCCCCCGCAGGGGGGTCGAAGCGCTAGTCCGGCGGTGTCCAAAATGGGGCAAGACACGACGTGCCGACAACCAACAGGGGCCGCTTGAACAGCCTGTCGGCCCACGTTCTGGGGCCTGTCCATTTGATCCGTTCGTGCTCGCCGTCTGAGAGGCATCGTCTATGTCTCCTTGCGTATGCCGGCCGCGGCCTCTCCGCGGCTTTCTCGGGTTACTGACCACATCCGCTTCACGGCGGCCAACGGATTCGCACAAGCCCTGTGCAAGTCCGTCCTGACAACAGAGATCCGGGGGCGCGGTCGGGTGAGGAGCGCTCGCGCGCGTAACTGAGCGTCTGGGATCGTGAAAAGTCGCTGGCCGCTCTGAGTCGCTGGTGGTCAGCACCAGCGATGAAAGACACATCGCCACCAGGTGCCCCGCTGCTCCCGGCAGCCCGGCGCATCGCGCCGTCGCTCGGAGGGCGTCCGTGAGGGTCCACGCGGTCGGGCGTCGTCCCGCGATGAGGCTGCTGCTCTGCCTGCTGGGCGTGCTCGTCTTCGCGGGCCTCATCAGCGGTGTCTTGCCGTGGTGCTGGACACAGGCCGCTTGCCTGCTCTCCGTGCATGAGCCGATGCGCCTGCCGGTCGGCGACGCGGCCCACGCGATGTGGAGGCTGCTCATGCGCGGCGGCTGGAGTGAGCCCTACCGCGCGTTCCCGAGGGCGCCAGAGCGAGCCGCTGCTCCTGGGGCCGGCGCATATGTGATCGCCGCCGTCTGCTTCTTGGCGCTCCTGGGTCGCTGTGGGTGGCGTCTTTACCGGCGGGTGCGCGCGTGGCGGGCGGGATCGCCGCTGGGCAAGGATCAGCGCACCGTCGCTCGCCGCGCAGTCGATCGAGGCTGGGTGCGCCAACGCACCTGGGCGGTGCCCGCAGACGTGCGCCGCCTATGGGTCGAGGGCCCGGTCTCAGGGCGTCCCTACTTGGGTGTGATCGGCCGCGTACCGGCGCGCACTCTGGCGGCGGAGCTCGAGGTGCAGCCGATGGTCATCGCACCACCAAGGGCGGGGAAGTCCAGCGGGTTCGTGGTGCCGTGGCTTTTGGATCATCGGGGACCGGCACTCGTCCTTTCGACCAAGCGCGACATCTATGAGGCGACCGCGCCCTACCGTCGCAGCCTCGGCCACGTGTGGGTCTATGACCCCTTCGGGGATCGCTCAAGCGCGGGGTTCACGCCGCTGATTCCGGCTCGAACATGGCCGGGCGCGATCCGTGCGGGTGAAGCGTTGGCCTCGGCCGCGCACCCGGATAGCAGTAACGCCGCGAACGAGTTTTGGGACAAGGAGGCGGCGAGCATGTTGGCGCCTCTGCTGCACGCGGCGGCGATCGCCGGCGAGAGTATGAGCGAGCTCGTGCGCTGGCTGGACGCGCGCGACTTCACTGGCGCGATCGGCCATCTGAAGGGCGCGGGCGCCTCGGCTGCCGCGGATCAGCTCGAGGGCGTCAGTCGCCGCGACGAGCGCAATCGCGAGACGACGGTGATGAGCGCACTGAACCTTCTCCGCGCCTACCGCTACCCGCAGGTCGCCTCCTGCGCGATCGAAGACCTCACACCTGAGCGGTTCTTGGACGGGCAGCCGAACACGATCTATGTCGTCGCGGCTGGGCACGATCAGGATGCTCTGCGGCCGGTGATCCTCGCGCTGGTCGCGGCGGTCTATGAGGCGGCGATCGCCAAGGCACGTCTCACCGGCGTGCTTGATCCACGCTTGTTCATCCTCATGGACGAGGCCGCGAACATCGCGCCGGTGCGCAATCTTGCATCGTGGCTTTCCCAGTGCGGGGATCACGGCATCGTGATCGCGACGATCTGGCAGTCGATCGCACAGATCGACCAGCGCTACGGGCGAGCTGCACGCGACGCGATCTGCGCCGCGTCCACAGCCCAGGTCTTTATCCCCCCGCTGGCTGAGCCGACGAGCGCCGGGTATCTCTCAGAGCTGCTAGGCGAGGAGCAGGTCGCCAACGCCTCGAGCTCCACCGGCCTGGCACGGCACACCCTGAGCATCGCCCATCAGAAGGCCGGTCCCTCGCCGTGGCTGAGGCAGATCGGGCGCGGGCGCGCGGTGCTCGTCTACCGCGATCTGCCGCCCGCGATCGTGCGCGCCCCCGGATGGTTCGAGGACTCCCGGTTTGCGCACCTATGGGGGTCTCCCCATAGGTGCGATTAGGCCGACGCCGCGACTATGCCGAAACCGCTGCAGCGATCCTGAGTAGGCGGGTTTCTCGGACTGAGGAGAGCAGAAACGTCGGCATAGTTGCCCCAATGCCGTCTACTTAGGGCCGGAACCAGCTTCTGCAGTTGGTGGAAAGGAGCGGCCAAACAGGCGCGATCACGCTTTCGCAGATCGTCCCGAGCGATAGCGTCCGGGTAGGTTCCCCGCACGCTCGCTTGGCTGCGAGAGCAGAAGTGTGCCTATCGCCCGGCCTCGAACCCTCGCTCCGCGAGGGCCTGGAAGCCGAGGCGAGCGACCGCCTCGCGGAATGCCCGGTCGGCCTGCTGGGCCACCACGGACGGCCGCGTTTCGTGCGGCAAGTGCGGGTCGTCCCTGACCATTCGCCGCCAGTCGAGTCCTCGGTATGCGCCGGCCTTGCGGGTGAGCAGCCGCGGGACCGTCCATCCGGCCTCGACGAGGCCGCACAGCTGCTCCCAGTCCGCGATGTCCAGCACCGTAAGCGGCTGTGTCGCCGGCTGTCCGAGGTGGTCGCCGACCTCACGGATGATCCACTCGTAGACGAGCTCCGTCATCAGGAAGCTCGCGCCCGTCAAGACGACCGGCCAGACTCGCTCCACGACGTTCCGATCAACGCCTTCAAGCTCAAAGGCGCCAGCGAGGTAATCGTCGATCCGGCGACTTAGCTGTTGCGCCTTGCCGGTCAGGACTCGCCGCAGGTCCTCACCGACGCTCGCCGGATCTCCGGTCAGGCGAGTGTCTAGCCGCAGGCGCCCCGAGCACACCTCGATGAACACGAGGTCGGTGCCGTAGTCCAGCGCGATGTCCGGCGAGTCAACGCCGCCGGACTGCCCTGCGTAGCGGACCGATCCCAGCGCACGCCCGCTGCCATGTGGCTTCTCGGCGGGCAGCGCCTGCTCGACCACTTGGCGGGCGTAGCGCTCCACCAGCCAGCCGTTGAACGTGGTGAAGCCGCCGCTGCGGCCTTCGTCCTGGGCATGGGTCAGAGCACGGTAATAGAAGCCGTCGGTCAGCCAGCTGAGCAATGCACGTGTCGACCACAGGCACAGCCGACCGTCCCGCAGCCGAACGAACGGCTTGGTCTCGAAGGGAGCGGTCGTCCAGCCGGCTGCGGCTTCCCGTTCATCGAGGCCATATGTCCTCTCAATCCTTTCAAACTCCTCCGCGTACCAGCTCGGCTCAGCGCTCAAGGTGTCGAGGATTGCCTGCGCCGAGACGCCGAGCATGTCTCCGGTCGTCGTCGCCCAGTCTGCCGACAGCAAGCCGCGCCCTCCGAGCGGCCCGTCGTCATCGATTGCTCGCGAGCTGCCAAGCGCGGCCATTCCGGCCGCGAACTGCTCCAGTAGCCCGAGGCCGCTGTCCGCCCGAGCCCATGCATCTAGGTCACAGGACGCTGGATGCGCCTGTCCCTCAGATGAAAGGGCAAGCGTGCGGTAGAGCCAGCTGTTTCGCGCCAGTGCATTGGCGAGCGGCTCGCGCGTATAGAAAGCGCCATGGTGCACGAGCATCGCCACTGCGTCGAATGGTCCGGCGTGCTCGCCCGTAATCCGCTCAGCGTCGCCCATCGCTAGCGCGGAGCTTCCAACGAGCGCCCGCTCCAACGTGCGCGCATCGCGTTCGAGGTCGGCGGAACGGGATCTGTCACTGTGCCGGACCGCGAGCCGGGCTAGGGCGCTCAAGTGTTGCTCGGCGACCGCGACGCTGCCCTCACCCGCCGCCAAAGCCCGCTCAGCTCCTGCAGCGATCTCCCCGTCGATGAACAGGTCCCGGACGAGCGTGATCTGCCGCTCGCGGCCCGGCGGTACCTGTGCGGTTGCCATGCTCATGGCGCTGATGTAGAGCGCGGCTGACTCGAACGAGACGCGCGCAACACGGTTGATCTGCTGAGGGAGGGTCGAGAGGGCGATACCGATCGCGCGCTCGTCTAGGAACGCGAAGACCTGCGATTCGGAGTCGGGCAGCTTCTCAAGCACGGCGACGATTCGGGCACCAGCCACGTTGCGGCCGAGCTCCAGCTGAAGTGTCTCGCGGCCGGGGGGAGCTGGCATCCATACCCCGCCCTCGGAGCGCGTCCACGTGGGAACCAGCATCCCTGGGTTGCGGTTCCTCTTTCGCGTCTGAGCCACAGACATGCAACCGAATGTAGACCTGCGCGAGGACGGGAGAGGGTTCGTCCCGTGATAGGCACCGAGGCCCTCGCCCGCCCTGCGCCGCGGTATGTCAAGGTGCGGCGCATGAAGGCCGGGGATCAAATCGACGACTGGACGCTGATCGCGCCGCTCGGGGAGGGCGGCAATGGCAAGGTGTGGCGCGCGACTCGCGCCGGGCTCGGCGAATGCGCGCTGAAGGTGCTCTCTCGTAAGGGCGGAGATCGCTGGCAGCGTTTTCGCGACGAGGTGACAGTCATGCAGCAGCTGGGCGATCACCCAGGCGTGCTGAAGTTGCTCGCCGCCCAGCTGCCCGATCCTGGCGCCCGCGAGCGCGCGTGGCTGGCGACCCCAGTCGCTGAGCGCGCGACGGATGCGCTCGGCGGCGACACGCCGCTCGCGGACGTCATCGATGCGGTGCTCGAATATGCGCTGACGCTCGCCGGCCTCGCCGCCAAAAGGATCGGTCACCGGGACTTGAAGCCGGAGAATCTCTTCCGACACGAGGGCCGGTGGGTGATCGGCGACTTCGGGCTCGTGACCTACCCCGGCAAGGAGCCCATAACCGTGGGCGAGCGGCGCCTCGGCCCTCTGTACTTCATCGCGCCGGAGATGCTCCGCGAACCGGATGTCGCTGACGCCGGTCCCGCCGACGTGTACTCGCTCGCGAAGACGCTGTGGGCGCTTGCCTCCGGTCAGCGCTACCCGCCCGAGGGACAGATCCGTGTCGACGTCGCCGATCATGATCTCGGGCAATGGACAGGCGGTGGCGGCACGGTCGCGCTGGGGCTGATCCTCGAACGCGCGACCGGCCAACGGTCAGAGGATCGTCCGACGATGGCCGAGTTCGCCGCGCAGCTCGAGGAGTGGGCGCAGGGCGGCGCGGCCCGCGACGATGTTGCGAACGGCGAGATCCGCCGACGATACGTCGAGGCTCTCGGCGACAGTCTCGCCGAGAGTCTCGACTCGAAGGCGTTCCCGGAAGTCCAGGAGCAGATACAGAAGATCCTCGGTGAGGCCCGCAAGCGCAACAACGAGCGAGAGCTCGAGCTGCGCAGGGAGGCGTGGCGAAAGGGCGAGGCGAGCCGCAAAGAGTTCGCCGCCGACTACGGCGTGCGGGGCGTGCTCGACCTGCATGACAGCCCGTGGATCGGCTCCGTCGCAGACGGCCGCGAGTTCGCCGAGGCGGTGCTCGCCCAGCCGGCGGCGCGGCGTGCGCACGAGCTCGACCGAGCGTGGAAAACCCTCATGGGGCGTCCCCTTTGGTGGCTACACACGGTCGTGCTCAGCGGCGCTCTGGCTCTACGTGGCGATACCGGGTGTGAGCCCAAGGCGAGTGAGCTCGCCCGCGAACTCGCTCGCCACCACCTGCTGGATTTCCAGGACATGCCCGTGAGCGCCGCCTCCTGGAAGCTGCAGCGCGCGCTCATCCCCTCGGTGGCGCGAATCGTGGCGCTCGCTCCGCTCGCCCAGCTCTCCGACGCCATGCTCTCAGGGATGTCGGCTACGGAACGGATCCAGTCGGCGGTCGGCCCGTCGTGGATGTTCATGATGCTCGTCAGGGGCCAGGTGCGTACCCGCCTTCGCAAGATCGACCCGTGGACGGCAGAGAACCTGAACGCCGAGGCCGAGCAAGCCCAGGCGATGCTCGACCGGCTCCCGATTCCTCCCAGGGAGTGGATCGGACCGCTCGGCGACCCCTGGCTGCAGACCTGGCCCGAGATGGACCCGTTGCTGATGTGCGGACTCGCCGTCCTGAGCGACGACCCCAACGGCGACGACCTCCTCGACACACAGGACGTCAAGGACGCAATCCTCGCGGCCGCCCGTAGCGAGTTCGAGCTGCTGCGCCGCCCCGCCGTCCCGCTCGCTGAGCGCCTCGGCCTGATCCTGCCGGACGAGCCAGAGTGACCGCGCTGCCTTCCTTGGGGGTTCAGTTTGACCACGAACCTGCCCAACCTCAACAATCACACGAAGCGCTCAGCCTGGGTTATGCGGTGGATTCAGGCTCAGACATGTCAGAACTGCCGCTTCGCGAGCGCAAAGGGCGTCTCGATCAACCCCCGGCACGTAGCTGCTTCGGACGAGCCACAGTCGTCCGCGCCGACGCCGAGCTCGCGTCTGCATCCCCGGAGAAAGTGAGCGTGTCGGTCCACCACATACGTGCGGCGAACTTTCGGGCTCGAGTCAGGTGACCTCGATGGTTTTGACGGCGTAGTCGCCGTCGGGCAGCGCGAGGCGGACGTGGACGATGCCGGGCCGGGGGAGTGTGTAGCGCACCCTGAATCCGCCATTGCTGGCGTTCGTGGACGCGAGCTCGTACCACGGTCCTGATTCCCACTCGCCTTCCACGATGATGGGGCCACTTTCGCCTGGGGGCAGCGTGCCGGTGACCGTCATGTATGTGCCACGAGGCACCGAGCTTGGGCCGCTCATGGTGGTGTAGCGCGGGGAGGGAGGCGCTGGGTTGGTGCTCGTGGGCGACGTCTGTGGCAGCCGTAGATACGGCGTCCGAGCAGGTCCGCTCGAGGTAGGGCTGATCGTGCGCTGGGCGGAATAGTTGAGCGCACCGCTGTAATACGCCACTGCGGCTGCGATCAGTACGAGCGCGGCGAGGGTCTCTCTCAGCGTTCGGCGCCTACCGACGGCTTTTGGGCTGGACCGCGTGGGTGCCCAACTGGTTGAGCGCGTGGTCCCGAAGAAGCGCTGGCGCTCCGCGTCGGTCCATTTGGCCCAGTCTCGCTCCCGCCAGCCCACGAGATAAGTCTTTCTAGCCTCTCGCCCGTCGAAGTAGCTTGGCTTCAGCTTCGAGTCCGACGGGAGATGCAAGCGCTTGGGTCCCGAACGCAGTGAGCAGGAGAGCTGCAGCAGGCAGCGCTACGCACCCCGAGTTCTCGGACATGTGTCTATACATGCCGCTCTAATCGACAGGTGGATTTAGAGGCTTGAGCGCGATTCTGAGTATCGGACTCATCTGTGGCTCGGTGTTGGCATGCCCGCTGAACGGTCGGCGAGGCCTCCACTCCACCGCATCGTTAGCCTGGGGCGCGCGCGCTGCCCGGCCTCGGGCTACCAGCCCCTCAGGGACCGTCACAGCAAGCGCGGCCGAAGTTTCCGGACACGGCTTTGTGCAACAGGCCACGGTGAGCAAGCGAGCGTCGCGATCAACCCTCCGCGGATGCATGCCTTGGACGAGACACGAAAGCCGGGGTCGCACTTTGGTTGGTTGCTTCTTCCACCAAGAGCAGAGCCTGCTCCCGTCCTAAGCAACGGGATTAGGGCCGACTATGCCGACATTCCTGCTCTCCTCTGGTCCGAGAAGCCCGCCCAACTTCGGATCGTTGCGAGAGTGTCGGCATAGTCGTGGGGTCGGCCTAAGCTCGTTATGCGCAGCTCCTCGCTGCGCATAATTGACGTGGAAGTTCGGTGCGCTGAGCTCCGTCGACGGGCTTGCATAGAGCCGCTGAGGGCCAGCAGCTCAGGCCTTCAGAAATTTGTTGGCCGGTCTGTGTCGGTCGTGGTCAGCAACCACGATGAATGACACAACCGTAGCCCCAGCGCGCAGGGCACAGCGCGCGCAAAGCGCCCGCCGGGGCGGCCCATCGGGCCGTCAGGTGGTGGGCGAATATGTCGGCCAGCCGGCTGGAGATGCCGCCCAGGCAGTGCGCCGCGCTGGTCTGTGCCCTGGCCTTGATCGCTCGTTCGGCTGCGATTCCGAGCTGATCGGGCTCGTCGTCGAGCAGGAGCCTTCCGCAGGCAGCGATCTTGCCCGCAACGGCATGGTGACGTTGTACGTCGCTGCTCCCGGGAGCGGGCCTACAGACGAGGAGCCCGCCACGAGCGATCCTCCCGCTCAAGCGCCCGTCGCATCGGAGCAAGCCGAGTCCGAGCCGCCCGATACGTCGAGCTCGCCGACGAGGGCGCGGCGACGCAAGCCGGGTCTTGCCCAGCGCGGGCCGCGGGTCTTCGATCCGCCGCCCGCTCCCATCCTGCTTGAGCGCGAACCGGCAGCGCAGGCTGCACTCACACAGGAGTGGAGCTCTCCCAATGATCCCTACGCACCTGGCGAGGATCTCGTGGGCGGCTCTGGTGACGAGCGAGGTGAGACCGAGCTCTCGCACGACGAGTTCGTGGTGCATCTGGATGACGTGCTCGCCGGACGGGCCAACGGGCCGAGAAGGTTGCGCAGGGTCTATCCGCATAGACGCACCGCAACTGTCCTCGCTCGCGGCGGTGGTGTGCGGGCCTGGCTTGGCGAGCACTCGCTGCTGGTCAGGGTTGTGGGCGCTGCGCTGGCAGTGTGGATTCTCGTCGGGCTCGCCTCCGCGCTGGATGGCCAGCACGCGCGCACCCCTACGGCGAGCGCCATCTCGAGCACCAAAAAGCCTGCGCCGACACACACGCCCGAGACGCATGTTCGAGTACCCGAGACGCATGTTCGAGTACCCGCGCCGAGAGTGAAGAGCGCTCGCCCGGAAACGCGACCCCCGCAGGCTCACACCTTTGCACGGTCCACACAGGCTCCGCATCACCGTCGAGGACGGCCGCCCGTGAGAGAGATCGCGGCGCCACCTGAGCGCCCGGCTGTACAGACGTCGCCCGCACGATCGCCTGCTCCTCGAGCTGCCACCGGCGAGCCGTCCGCACCGGCGGCGCGGCAGACGCAAGGGGGCCTGTTCTCACCGTGAGCTTGCAAATCAACACAAAGGAGGTGAGGCCAGTGATGGCGCTCACATTCAGATCGACAGGCATCCCCCCGCTGATAGGCAGAGAGGCCGTGCTGGCCTTCGGCGCACTGTTGGGGCTGGCGTTTGGAGCGGTCGTGGTCGTGGTGTTCCCCGACGCGCGAGCGCACGCGCTGAACGCGGCTGGTGCATTTCACGGCACGCCGATCAGCGGAGTGCAGAACTTCGTTGCGAAGTTGCAGGGCAGTCTCGTGTGGTTGGGCAGCACGGCTATGGGTTTGGTGATCGCGGTCGTGGCGATCATGTTCATGGCCGGTCACTCAAGGGCGCATGACGTTGCGATCAAGACGATCGTCGGGCTTGCGATCCTCGCGTCGATCAGCGGGATCGTGGCGTAGGCCCGATGGTGCGCCGCGCGAGCTTGTGGATGCTTCCGGCCGTGACGGCGGGCACGCTCGCCTGCGAGCTTCTGCTCGCGCCGGCGGCGTCGGCGAGGGGCGGGAGCACGATCGCGCCGCTGGCGTTCCTCGGACTGCCTTCGCTTCACAGCATCATCGAAGGGATCGCCAAGGGGTTCTTCTCGGTGCTGGCGGGCGCCCTGGTCCCTGGGTTTCTCAAGCACGCGACCGTCGCCACGATCCAGCATCTCGTCGCGCTGCCGGACCCCGCACGGTGGAGGCACATAAGCGAACTGGAGGGCGACATTACCTATCTCGGCATGTCACTGATGCCGGTCTCGCTCGCAGTCTGCACGCTGCGCTATTGGATGCTGGGGCTGACCGGCGCCGCGCATCCGGCGACAGGCATCGCACGGTGCGCGTGGGCCACATTTCTGCTCGTCGCCTACCGCTGGCTGGTGGAGCAGACGGTCGCCGCGACGAACACGCTGACGCACGCCATCCTCGCCTTCCCGGTCGTCGCGGGCGGCCTGGCGAGCATCATCACCGTCCTGTTCGGAGGCGCCCTGTTGCTCGGTGCCGGCGGCGTGTTCGGCGCGTTCCTTGTGTTCTTCGGGGTGGCCTTCGGTGCTGGTCTGTTCGTTTCTCAGACCGCGATCTTCCTGGTCCTTGCCCTCGCGTACTGTGCCGGGCCGCTGCTGATTGCCGTGTGGCCTATTCCCGAGCTCTCGCACTTGACGAGGGTGTGGGGGCACGCGCTGATGGCCGTCGTGATGGTCCCGCTGGGCTGGACGCTGCTGTTCGCGACTGCCGGGGCGCTGACGCTGGACGCTACGAGCTGGAACGGCGCCGCTGGCATAGGTGGGCATATCGAGGCGGCGTTCGCGGGTCTCATCACGTTCGTGATCGCGGTGAAGCTACCGCTGATGCTGCTCGGTGAGCTGCGTCACATCCTCGGCGGCGCGAGCCTCCGAGGCGGAGGGTCAAGTGCGCAGGGCCAGCCCTCAATGCCCGGCGCAGAGCGTATCCGGGCCTCGCACGCGCGGGTTCGCAG
>JBAPMC010000102.1:0-15117 GCA_049278415.1 Solirubrobacteraceae bacterium | reverse complement strand
CCCCACGATCATCGAGCCTGCTGCTACCAGCACGGTTCGAACGTTGCCCCTGTGAGGTTCAGGTCGAAGCGCGCGCCCATGATCCCGGACGCGTTGTCGGCGGAGCAGAAGCTGCTCGTGGCCAAGCTGTACTCGGCGTTGAGGACCGGCTTGCCGGCCGACAGATACGCCTGGAAATTGCTGCATTCGCTGTACTGGTTGCACTGCTCATCAAGCGCCCCATCGAAGTGCGAATCAAGCTGAGCGGTCTGTTCACCATCGTTCTTCTGGAAAACAGCCATCCCAAGCGAATGAACCTCGCCAACAACCCACGTGTCATAGGTCACTTGCTGAGCCGCAGTAATCGGAAAACCGCTGCTGTTTTCATAACCATCCATGTTGTCGGGCTCAACAGCGTCGAAGCCCTTTTCCTTACACATCTGAAAACGCGTGGTCATGATCGGCTCGAGCACGCTGAGATTGCGCACGTCAAGCCACTTCTCGCCCGGCCAGCCGTTGGTGCTGCCCTCGACGGCAGCTGGGAAGGAGGCAAAGTCAGGTCGGAAGTCCTCAGAGGTTCCCACGTCGATGTAGCAAATGACGTGCTTGCCTTGAGCGTGTAGCGCAGCAACCTCGGCAGCCGACGTTTCAAACCCGTCGATGTCATACGCCGCAACCGGCTCATTGTTGTTGATGGTTCCTTGCAACTGCCAGTACCAAGTCAAGTGCTGCGGTGGTATCCACGTGCCGCCGGTGGAGCCGCCGGTAGAGCCGCCCGTTTCACCCGTTGTTCCTCCTCCGGTTGAACCGGAGCCGCCGGTCGAGCCGCCAGCGCCGGTTGAGCCGCCGGAACCCGTGGTTGAGCCGCCAGAGCCTGTGGTTGAGCCACCCGTGCTACCGGATGTGCCTCCACCTGTCGAGCCACCGGTGCTCCCCGTCGAGCCACCGGTACCTGTGGTGGAACCGCCCGAGCCGGTTGACCCTCCTGTTTTCTTACCAGTCGAGCCTTTAGAGCTTTTCGATTTCGCCGTGGTTGTGCCTTTGTGGGCGCCCTTAGTTGAGGTCCCCTTCTTGACAGAGGTTGTTGTGGCGACCTGCGTGCGCTGGGCAACTACTCGGGGGGCTGCATGATGTGCCCGCTTCGCAGCGGCGACGCCGGTGGAAAGAGCAAATAGAGCAACTGCCGCAAGCAAAGCCATCGAAATGACGGCATGCTTCGCGGTTCGTTTAGAACGAGCGAGCATCAGAGACCTCCGTGACAAGCGCGATGTACGCGCGTGGGATTTTCTCGCGCCTCGTGGTTGAGCGAGAGTGCCGCAGCTACAGGAGTTCTCGCTGCGGCCCTCCAGTACTCGACCGACGTTGCTGCTAACGCGTTGTGTTCAGAAGATTCTGGACGCATTGCCGACATGCGCCCTGTCTATGGGATGAATCTCCCATGAACTACCCACGTCAACCAGCGTCAACCCGGTTTATTAGGAGCGGGCGCGCAATTCGATCGACCAGCGACCACGCGATGCGACGCGTATCCCCGGATAGCTTCCGCGGGAGAGCAGCACACTGCCGCTGGGCGCGTGGCTGCTCACGACTATGAACCCATGCGATGTAAAGATCTGGATTGGCGGATGCTGTGCGCTCCACAAAAGCACCTGCGAAGAGCTCACCGCAATTGTTCCCAGGCGCTTGTCTCCGGATCCGATGAACTGCTGCAGCAAACGTCCACCCGCTTGGGAGGAGGCCACCTTGGGGGCGCCTGTTGCTGGAGCTTTCGTGGACTTCGCGGGGGCCTGCGCCGCATGCGAAGTTGAGGACCCCTTTGGCGCGGTGCTCGAGCTCTGGGCGCTAGCGGTGCTCGAGCCACTTCCGGCTGCTGTCGTTTGGCTTGCCGTGCCAGCCGAGCCACTGCTACCGCAGCCGGCCACCAAGAGGCTTAGGCCAAGCAGAGCCGCGAGGACCGTTGGACGGACTCCAGCGAAGGGCCTGTTGCGCCGCGAGCTCATCGAGAACCTGCCAAGCGGCGAGCTTATTGGATCCATAGGCCCGTGGCGAGCACGCGACCCGGGCGCATCAGCAATTTCAGCAGTGGCGGCAACGCCACAACGATGCCCACCAGCGTGCCGGCGATCAGCGCTGTGCCGGGCACAGCAGAGGAAGGAAGCACCAGCTTGCTCAACACCAGCTCGGTTGCCACGCTCACCAATGCCGCTAGAAACGCCCAGCGCGCATAGGCAAGGGACTCCAGCAGGTTGACGAGCATCGTGACGAGCGCAACGCAGCCAAATCCCACGAACAGGCTCAGTCGGTTCGTGCCCGAGGTCCACTCGCCGATTGCGAGCACCACGCCCGAGAGCACAACGGTTGTGCCCATCAGACGCAGCATTGCCCCGAGGAAGATACCCATCGCCGAGCCGCGTAGGTTGCGCTCGTTTGCCTGCTCGAGGCCCACTCCCTGCAGCCCGCGCGGTACAGCGTCATAGAACTTCCACAGGTAATAGCCGCCCCAGAAGCTGCCGAGGACCGAGGGCAGTAGAGCAAGCGCCGGGAAGGCCCCGTGCACGCCCCAGCCAAGGCTCGAGTCGCCCACGAGCAGGCCGCCCAGAGCCAGCCCAATAGCGCCAGCCCACAACGCCCGCCCCACGCGCCCCGCCGGTTCATCCGAGCGCCCACCACCGGTGGCGACGCCCACCACCGCTCCCACCACGATCACCGCGGTCAAGGCCTCGAGCAACGGATAGGCCGAGACGTTTGCCTGCAAGCCCACCACCGCTCCCACCAGCAGCAGCCCATAAGCAAGCGCCCAGCCCCTGCGCGCAAGCACAGTTCCCCCCACCCAGATCGCCACGAACATGCCCGCCATAGGCCCGTATGGGTGCAGGAGCAACAGCGGCACCTCGATGACGAGCAGCCCCAGCGCACAGACCACCATGCGATCGTGCGCCAAACAGGCGAGGCCTGAGCGACGACTGAGATAGCGACTGCGCAGCGCCCACTGCAATGCCAGGGTTAGCGGCAGCGCGATCACGATGGCCTGCTCGAGCACCGAGGTGCCGACCTGCCGACTGAGCGGCCCTGCCCACGAGGCTACCGCGAGGATCGCCATGATCAAGGCGATCGCCTCGGTGAGAATACTGTCGCGGCGACCCGACTCCTCAGTTGTGAATCTCCCTGGGGTCCAGCGGGGTGGTTTCGGGGGAACGACCCTCGACCCCAAACTGAGAGCCGCGTTGGCACGCATTCCGCCCCATGCCTCGAGCACGACCGCGGCCTCGAGCACATCCTGCGCACCACGTCCGAGGCGCGCCTGGATCACACCAGTTGCATAGTTGGATCCCTGGGGCTCCATGTCGCTCACATCAGCCCGCTCGTTGATATGCACAGCCTGAGCATTGCTCGCCTCACGCCGCCATCGCCGTGCTTGTGAGCTCGCCCAGCAGATCGCGGTAGCCATCCAGACAGGCCGTGCGCGTATAGACGCGCTGCACGCGATCGAAGCCACGCTGCCCCAGGCGAGCCGCGAGCTGCGGGTCACGAAGCAGCGTTACCACCCCGGTTGCAAGCGCATGAACATCACCGGGTGGCTGCACGATGCCGCAGCCGCGCAGAACCTCCGGCACCCCCCCAACCGCCGTGGCCACCACCGGGCGCGCTTGGGCCATCGCCTCGAGGATCGACATCGGCAGGCCCTCGGAGATGCTCGTCATCAGCATTACATCCGCATCGCGCACAACGCCATGCGGATCTTTTGTGCTGCCCATGAATTTGAAGTGCTTCTCGGCGCCGAGCTGACGTCCCAGCTCTTCGCACGCTCGCGCATAGGTCTCCTGGCCCTTGGTGGGCGGACCCCAGTACTCAAAGCGCACGTCTGGTACGCGGCGACCCACCTCCACCGCCACTCGGAGCATTGTTTGAACGTCCTTGAGTGGATCGATGCGCCCGACCGACACCACCTTCAGGTTGCCGGGCGGATCAGTGTAGGCCTCGGGAGCGTCGATCCCGTTCTGGATAACGCGGATCTTCTTCGGGTCCACGCCCAAGCCACGCTCCCAGGCGGCATTGGCCTCCGTAACCGGCGAGACGTAGTCGGCAGCCGCATAGGCGGCCCGGCTCAAGCCGCGGGCCAGCCGGCTCGAGAGGAAGCGCTCCCCTTGAGAGGAGGGGCTGCGAGCAGCGGCAAGATAAGCCTCGCGCACATACACGCCATGCTCGGTCAGCAGCATGTCGGTGCCGTGCAGTTGCTTGTGCACCAGCGCCGGTATCGCAGCCCAGCCGGCTGCGGTTACGTGCAGCAGGTCGGTCTCAGGCGTAGGTATGCCCGCGGCGCGTGCGATCCAATAGATCGTTTGATAGAGCCGTGCCGCCTCAACAGCATCGAGCTTCGGAGCCACGCCGGCATCCGGATGATGTTCGCCGAGCACTTCCTCGAGCGCCTCTATGAAGGCCTCCCAGGCGCGTGCTCGCCGGAAGGCTGCGCGCACCGCATCGGGTCTGCGCCTGCACCACAAAAGCGCCTCCAGCAGGTCGTCATAGCTTCCCTCCCAGCTGATCAACGCGCGCATCAGGTTGGCAGGCAGGCACTCCTGGGCGCTGCGTTCGCGACGACCGGTCCAGTGTCGGCGCGGCAGCCCCTCCGACCAAAGTTCGATCTGGCCCGCCAGCTTCGCGTGGGCAGGCAACTCGAAGATCGCGTTCAGACGGCGGTCGCCGGCCATGATCGGCAAGATCTGCCAGTCGAACTCGTGCAGACCGCCGATCACTAGATCGCACCACGAGCTAACCCCTCCGACGGCGTAAGGGTATGTGCCCTCGGTGGTCATCAGGATGCGCGGCCGCCGCGCTGGCGCCACACGCTTATTAGAGACGGCCCGTAGCGACGCTGGCCCCAACGCGTCAGGCGGGGGCTCGAGCACCGGCGCGAGGGAGCCCGCCGGGGGCATCCTCCCTACTGCAGCTTGGGGTGTGGCCATCAGGAGACGGTGAGGTCGCCCGAGGCGCCTACGGCGTCTTGCCCACCAGCCACCAAGCGCTCCTGAGCGTTTGGCTCAGTTGCAGCCGGCAACCCCCCAAGTCGCCGCTGGATGCCATCCATCGTCTGCTCGATCTCATTACAGGCGTCCAGCAGGCCGTCGCGCAGGACAAGGCACTCGGTGACAAGGCCCCATGCCTCCTCGAGCAAGCTCCAGGCCTGCTCGTGCAAACGCTCCCCATCGGAGGGCTCTCCCCCCGTTGCCCTCTGTAGCTCGGCCTCCAGCCGACGTAGGGGATCGGGGTCGTGCTCCGCGTCGGAGCTCTCGCCGCCGCCACCACCTGCAGGGCCCGCGGCGATGTGTAGTGCTGCACGTGGTGTGTTCATCTGATTTAGCTTGCCTTCCCGATCCTCGTCGTCCTGTCGAGTTCCAACCGCCGCGCACCGAGCCAACCGCCTCTGAGAGCCCACCTGGACATCCATGGTCCCAGTGGGCGGTGCTGCTTGGCGTCTCCAGTGTCCTTGGTTGTAGGCAAGCACCCAATGGCCCATGCGCCTCATCTTGCGTTCAACTATTGAACGCAAGATGTCGATGCCGGATATGCTTTGCCGTTCGCATGAGAGCTTCACAGGCAAGGACAAGCCATAAGCCCATGACCGATTCAGTCGATAGCGCCTTCGCAGTTTTCCTGCACCGACTCTCCGGCGAAGACTCGAAAACTCGTCACCTACGCCCACGCTGGGCCTCCATCAGAGCTCAGCGTCAGTTTCTGCTGGCGGTTTCGCTCGCTGTGGCCTTCACGATCCTCTGGCGTGTTTTCTCGGTAACCATGCACAGTCGGTCCGGCGACACCATGGTCGATACGGTGGCTGGCCTGATAAGCGCCTTGGCGGCCTTCGTGTTCGTCGAGCGGTTGCGCCCCACGCGCCAACGACGAGACCTGCTGATCGCGCTCTCGCTGGGAATAGTCAGCGCCACCAATCTGTTGCTCGCGGCTGGGCCTACGCTGACCGACGCCCACCCACTGCCGAGCTACATGCAAATCGCCATCGCGCTGCTCACGGCGTGCGCCGCCGTCGTCTTTGCCCGACACTCCGCACGCACGGGCGATGGCCTGGAGGGATCGCTCGCGGCCGGCGTTGGCGTGCTGGCGGTGGCGCACTTCAACTATTTCCTGGTCCCATCGATGAGCAGCGACCAGCTCTATGCCGGGGACATGCTGAAGCTGAGCGCTTTCCTGCTGATTCTCTACGGGTGCGTGATCGAGTTCCGCACGCTTCAGCGCGCGCTGGTTCAACGGGTGGCGGTGGGCGAGCGCAGACGGATGGCGCGCGACATGCACGACGGCTTGGCCCAGGAGCTTGCGTTCATCGCGAGTCATTCGCAGCGTCTGCATCACACGGGCGAGGATGCCACCACCGTCGCCCATTTGCAGTCAGCCGCCGAGCGTGCGCTGCACGACTCGCGAACGACGATCGCGGTCCTCACGGCTCCTGAGGACGTGCCACTGGACCGACTGATTGTGCGCACGGTGGAGTCGTTTCGCTCACGCTTCGGGGTCGAGGTGGAGCTCGACCTGAACCCCGAGGTGGTTGTTGGGGCTGAAGACCGCAACGCACTGCTGCGCATATTGCACGAGGCGTTGATCAATGCCGTGCGTCACGGCTCGGCGCAGCAGATTCTCGTGCGCCTCGCCGACTCAAACGGCGCACCGTCATTGAGAATCGCCGACGACGGCAGCGGATTTGACGTGCCGGCCGCGGTGAGCGCCGGTAGGGGCCTCGGTCTCACCAGCATGCAGGAGCGAGCCGGCATACTCGGCGGCAGCCTGCGCATCGTCTCAACGCCCGGCACGGGCACTGTTGTGGAGGTGGGGCTGCCATAGCGGAGGCGCTGCGCATTGTGCTCGCCGACGACCACGCAACCGCGCGGCTCGGCGTTCGTATGGCCCTGGAGGAAGGCGGCTTTCACGTAGTTGCGGAGGCCGTTGACGCCCGCAGCGCGATCGAGGCTGCGCTCGAGCACCGTCCCGACCTCTGCCTGCTTGACGTCTACATGCCAGGGGGTGGCATCGCGGCAGCGGCGGAGCTAAGCGAGGCGCTGCCTGGAATGCCGATTGTGATGCTCAGCGTCTCTGACACCAATGACGACCTCTTCGACGCCCTGCGCGCGGGCGCGTGTGGCTATCTGCTGAAGGACACCGACCCGCAGCGTCTGCCTTTTGCGCTGCGCGCGGTGCTCGACGGCGAGGCGCCGTTGCCGCGCGTGCTGACAGCCCGGCTGATCACCGAGTTTCGCCGCCACGGCAGAGAGCGTCGCATAGCGGATGCCGACGGCAGCCTGGTCACACTGTCCGAGCGAGAGTCAGAGGTACTGGAGCTGCTGCGCACCGAGCTCACCACCAAGCAGGTCGCCCACCGGCTCGGCATCTCCCCCGTGACGGTGCGACGACACGTCTCAGAAGCTCTCAGAAAGCTGCGAGTCTCCGACCGCGGCGCTGCGCTGCGCTTGACCGGCGACTCCTGAAGACTGCTCTCCCGGTCCGTCGGAGGGACGGCGACTACAGGGAAGTGATCGGGTGTCCTGCGCTCATGGGGAGCGCATCGCGCGAGCGACCGTCCTCAGCGAGATCGATCTCGCACCAAAGCAGCGTCCCCATACTGCGATCCACACCCCATCGGTCGGCAACCCGATCGACTATGAACATCCCCCAGTCGCCGCCATCCATGGCAGCGGGCTGGGTAACCACCACGTCGGGGCGATGCTCCATGACCTCTGCGCGCACCAGCTCGTGGTGGCGCGAGACGACCAGTTCGATCTCATCGTCGCTCGCCGGTTGAGCGTGCTGAACGCTTTTGGTGACCAGCTCGCTGACGCAGAGCGAGAGGTCGTAGAAGAGGTCGGGCTCGAAATAGCCCTCCCACTCCCGCAGGGAGCGGCGGGCGGCGCCGACAGCCTGCGGCAGTCCGCTGAATCTGAATCTGCGCTCGGTATCGCTAAGCGCTACGGGCGTCAGCGGACCGTTTGCATCCCATACGGTTGCGCCCATGTTCAAGCGCGGAGGCGATTGCGACCCGTGCGCAGCCTCTTGCGAGGAGACCGGGTCCGCTCCCGTGATTGCGACGCTGGGGCCGATCGGTACCGGCACAGGATTCCTTTCCTTGGACTAAAACGTGCTGCTGGATGATTTGACGGCTGCGCTTGGACAGCCTGGGGAGGGTGTCCCCTGGGCCCGCACGAAGTCCGAGTCTGTCGACTTGTGCGGAGGCGATGATCGTCGCATGTATACGACCAGCCTGTCAAGGCAGATCACAATTCGGTCACCATCATGGGCTCGGAAGACCGAGCCGGGCGCAGCTACTCCACCGTCACGGTCTTGGCCAGGTTGCGTGGCTGATCTACGTTCAGCGCACGCTCTCGTGCAATGTAGTAAGCCAGCAGCTGCAGGGGAACGATCGCCAGAATCGTTTGCAGGAGCGCATCGGTCTTGGGGATGTAGACCACCTGCTCAGCGTGCTCGGCGACCTCCTTGCTGCCCTCGGTGGCGATCGCGAACACGCGTGCGCCTCGCGCCCTGACCTCAGACACATTCGAGAGCATCTTGCCGAGAATGCTCACGTCGGTGGCAACGCATATCACCGGCGTTTGCTTCCCAAGCAGCGCAATCGGGCCGTGCTTCATCTCGCCCGCGGCATAGGCGTCGGTGGGGATATAGGAGATCTCCTTGAGCTTCAGCGCGCCCTCGAGCGCCACCGGAAGGCCGGACAGCCGTCCCAGGAACAGGAAGAACTCGCAGTCCGCGATCCGGCCGGCCAGCTCTCGCACCGGGCTCTGCACCGAGGCGAGCACGGCGTCGATACGCTCAGGCAGCAAAGCAAACTCGCTGTGCAGCTCCTCCAGCTGAGCGTCGGAGAGCGTGCCACGCAGCGGAGCCATCCGTAGGGCGAACCCATACAGGGCAGCTACCTGGGCGACGAACGTCTTGGTGGCTGCAACCCCGATCTCGATGCCTGCACGCGTAAGCAGCACCCCGTCGGCCTCCTGCGTGGCCTGACTGCCGGCCACATTGGTGAGCGCCAGCACCGTGGCGCCGCGAGCGCGCGCAAGGCGCATCGCCGCGAGCGTGTCGGCGGTCTCCCCGGACTGTGTGATGCCGATGACCAGCGAGTCTTCTTCAAGCAGCGGCGCGCGATAGCGAAACTCCGAGGCAAGATCGACTTCCACCGGAACATGGGCCCAGCGCTCGAGAGCTATGCGACCGGCGAGGCCGGCGTGATAGGAGGTGCCGCAGCCGAGGATCACAACGCGGCGGATCTTGCGAAGTCGCTGCTCGTCTATGCCGATGTCGGGCATCGCCACGTCGCGATCGAGCCAGCCAGCCAGTGTGTCGGCCACAGCCGAGCTCTGCTCGTGGATCTCCTTGAGCATGAACGTCTCAAAGCCGCCCTTCTCGACCACGTCGTCGTCCCAGTCAACGCTTACGGGAGACGCCGACAGGCGCCGGCCAGCTGCATCCAGGAACCTGGCTCGGTGTGGCTCGAGCACCACGATCTCACCCTCCTTGAGCACCTGCACGCGGCGAGTCTCCTTGAGAAACGCGGGAATTGCTGAAGCCACGAAGTGCTCTTCCTCGCCCATGCCCACCACTAGCGGACACTCCCGGCGCGTGCCAACCAGCAGATCTGGATGCTCTGCGCTCATGGCGACGAAGGCGAAGTGGCCCTGTAGCTGCTCAAGCGCCCCTCTTACGGCTGCTACGAGATCGCCCTGATAGAGGTGAGAGAGCAGGTGGGCAACCACCTCGGCGTCTGTCTCTGAGCTGAACTCGGCGCCGAGCTCGCTCAGCTCCTCACGCAGGACATGGTGGTTCTCGACGATGCCGTTGAGCACGATGTGCATGCGCCCGTCGGTGTCGGCGTGGGGGTGGGCGTTCTCCCAAGTCACTCCCCCGTGCGTCGCCCATCTGGTGTGACCGATGCCGGTGGTGGGCTCGGCCACGGCAGTTGCCGTGCCACCGCTCCCCGCGCCTGCTCGCTCAAGCGTACGGGTTGCCAGGGCGCCCCTGAGCGAAGCCAGATTGCCGACGGCGCGCACAGACTCGGTGCGACCGCCCTCTTGCATTGCCAAACCCGCGGAGTCATAGCCGCGATACTCCAAGCGCTCCAGACCCCGCAACAGGATCTCCTCACACGGCCGACGGCCGACATACCCGATGATCCCGCACATGGTGGCTTAACTTCCTTCCTTGGACTCTGCCTGATCCGAGCAATACGGGCCCGCGCTATCCCATGGGTCCGAATCCAAATATCTAGACTCTTGGCTGGGCCTGAATTAGACGCGCTCAGCACGACGAGGGCAATGGGCCCACCGACTCATCCTGATGTTCAGTGCATGAACGCCCGCGACAGTCGACGGGCCGTCGATCTAGACTCATCGCGCTATGCAAACACCGCTAACAGTGGTGGTCATCGATGACCATGTGCTCTTCCGCTCGGGATTGCGCGAGCTGCTCCAACAGGAGGAGATCCAAGTTGTCGGCGAAGCATCCACCGCTGAGGCGGGCCTTGACATCGTTCAACGCCTGGCGCCCGACGTGGCGATCATGGATCTCAGCCTCCCCCGCATGTCCGGTCACGAGGCCATCCGTCGGATAGCCGCCACCGCGCCCGGAACCCAGGTGCTCGTGCTGACCATCTCCGCAAACGAGGCTGACGTGACCGAGGCGGTGCTCGCCGGCGCATGCGGGTATCTGCTCAAGGACGCCTCGGTCGGTGACATTGCGGCTGGAGTGCGGGCGGCGGCGGCCGGCGAGTCGATGGTCTCGCCACGAATGGCAAAGACGCTCCTGCGCCAGTTGCGCCGCCATGAGCAAAACGACAGGCGCCCTACCATCGAGAGCCTCTCGATCAGGGAGAAGGAGGTTCTGCGCCTTGTGGTCGACGGCAAGGACAATGCGGCGATCGCGCAAGAGCTGTTCATCAGCCCCTACACGGTCAAGAACCACATCTCGAACATCCTGCTGAAGCTCAATGTCGAGAACCGTCTGCAGGCTGCGGTTTGCGCAGTTCGCGATTCGCTCGTCTGAGAGCTAGCTCCAGGAGGGCTGACCCCAGCGCTCGACGCGGATACGCGCCGCGTCCAGCAGACGGCGCAGCTCCTCGCTTGTTGAGCTCACCTTCCGTAGCAGCGCCGAGAGCTCACGCAGCTCGCCAGCCACATCTGGATCACCGGACTGCGCCAGGCGGCCGATCTCGCGCTCGAGCCTCGTGCGCTCTACATCGAGTGCCAAGACGTGCGCATATCCGTCCACGATCAACTCGAGCGTGCTCGCTCTCACGCGAGTCGACACCACATCCTCCTCGGAGAGGGTTCTGATCAGCGACTCAGCCCGCGCACGGAGATGATCGGGCGAATACTGGGCGAGGCTGGGATGGGGGGCAGGTTGCGCTGACATCAGAGATGCGCGAGTGGGCACCCGCGCCTATACAGACTGATTTCACTGCCTCGTTCGGTCAATCGACCGGCCGGCCCTTTTCACGTTCAGCCCATGAACGCCCGATCAGCCGATTGAGCTATTGAGCTGACGGCAACTATCAGAAGGCGTCCCCAAATCGCTCCGGGGACGCCTTCCGCGGAGATTCAGCAGCTGCCCTGCGCGGAGTCGGCCAGCAGAGCGCCGAGGAAGGACGGCAGTTCGGAGTACCAGGTTCCTACGTAGACATAGCCGATGTTCTGCTGCGCAAGCGACGCACATACCGAAGCTGGCTGTGGCGTGGTTAGGCTGTTAGGGGCGTTGTAGACCAGAGCCGAAAAATCGTTGGCCGGGTAGTGCTGCTCCCAGCTGGCCTGCGTCCAAGAGGTGTACGGACCTTCGGTGGGGGTGTTGTAGGAGCCCTCGAAAGTGACGACGATGTCAGCGTTGTTGGCGCTGGTGCTGTTGAGCATCCAGTCGGAGGCTGGGTTGGCGCCAAAGTTGAACACGACCTCGTCGTTGTTGCCCTCGTGGGTGTGAACGTAGGAGGCAAGCGTGCGATAGAAGCTCTGGTTGCTCGTGGTTGTTCCGGGAACGGTGTCGGAGACGCCGTCGAGGAAGATGCCTGCGATGTTGCCCGGGTAGTAGGAGTACCAGGCTTTGATCTGACTCTCGATGCCGGCTATGGACGCCTGACCGCCCCTGCCGTAGTTGGTCCATACATAGCCAATCACCGAAGCGCGGCCATAGCGGTAGCAGTTGCCGATCACTTTTGCCCATGCAGGCACACTGGCGCTGCCCGGTCCCTGCCCTTCGGCCACATCGGCGATGATCCACGAGCCATCGCCCGCGCCGTTGGTTTGCGAGCACGCCTCGGTCCAGTCAGCCGGATTGCCGTTGTCATAGAGCGGGATCAACTGATTTTGACTGTGCGTGGAGCGTGCGGAGGCACCAGCGGGCAGAACCCCGAACGTCGCCAATACTGCAGCACCGAGCAGGCTCAGTGACATTCCCAGACGCGTCGCTTGCATTCTCATCGTCTCCCTTTCAGACTTTCCGCACTGACACGTGCCCAGCGTCGAAATCGCAAATGACACAATTAATCCAATGATTGGATAACTGATCTCTGGGCGTCAGTTTCGGCGTGCGCGGGCGCGCCGTCAATAGGGCGGGGATGCCTGATTGCGTTCAGAATCTGAACGCGGGAGCGCCCACAACTGCAAGCGCTCTGCGGGCCAACTCCTCGTCAACTCGAGCGCTTGGGCCCTCCGCGCCAAGCAAAGGCGGAAGACGATCGGCGGTGCCGGTGATCTCAACCAGGCGCCGCACGTACCTCGAGGCGTCAACGATCGCCAGCTCGCAACCCGCCCGCCGTGCACGACTCATCGCATTCATCAGCATGCTCAAGCCGCAACCGTCGATGAAGTCGATCTGTGCGAGGTTGATCTCGACCGGCCACGGCAAACCCGTCGCCCGCGTCAGCGCTTCGCCAAAAGCGCCCACCGCTGTCAGGTCGAGCTGCCCCTGGACCAGGAGTCGTACGACTTTCGGCTTCGTGGTGGTGTCTGTGTCGATATGGACCATCAACCCTCCAAGTCACCTTCGATGGCCTGGCTTCTGACCCTTTGAGAAACGGTTCATGCGTATCTCAACGCTCAAGCAGGCGGACCGATGCACGACCAACCTAGCCTGAGCCCCCGACGGCGATCTTATGCACGACTCGCTCGAGCGCACAAGATCGAAGAAATCCCCGACCCCGCAAAATCCGCAAAAGCAAGGCTCGCCAGGCTCCCGCGGTAGGCTAGCGGCCGTGTCTGCGGAGGCTGTGCAGGTCAGCTCGGCATCGCAAGCGACGTCTGCCGGCGTGTGGGCGCGGCGCGCGCCGCTCGAGTCGATCGGATGGGTGGCGCTGGTGGCGCTCGCGCCCGCTGCCGTCATATACCTGTCGTTCAATGCTGGGGGCTACTTCCCGAGCGCTCCCGGGTTTGTGGCTGTCGTGTTCGCCCAGGCGCTCGTACTGCGAACGATGCTAGCCGCGCGACCGTTCGAGGGGTTCAGCCGGGCGCTGGCCATCCCGCTCGCTGGACTCGTCCTCTATGCAGCCTTCCAACTGACCTCCGCGTTGTGGTCGCATGCGACGGCACATACGCTTGACAGCTTTGCCCGCACCCTGCTCTACGTGCTCGCGTTCGTGCTGTTCGGCTCTGTGCGCTACACCCGTCAGCGCGCCGGCTGGGTGCTGCGCGCACTGGTGGCAGGCCTCGCGGCGGTCTGCCTGATCGGCCTGATCTCGCGCGTGCTGCCGCACGCCTGGCCCACCTCCAGCAGCTTCTTCGCCAACCGGCTCAACTATCCGATCACCTACTGGAACGCGGAGGGCATGATCGCCGCGATCGTGCTGATACTCGGCTTCCATCTCAGCGCCGATCGCACCGAGCACTGGAGTGTGCGAGTGCTCGCAGCAGCCATTCTGCCGGCGATAGCCGCCACTCTGCTGTTGACGTTCTCGCGCGGCGCGATGGGCGTCGCAGCAATCGGCCTGCTCGCATACTGCCTGCTGACGCGCTTCAACACACTCCCGACAGCGCTGCTCGCCGTGCTCCCGCCGGTTGCAATCGCCCTGCGCTCGGCTTGGGAGGCCACCGCGCTTGCCACCAACCACCCCACCGACCCAGCCGCGATCTCCCAAGGTCACCACGTGGCGCTGGTGGTAGGCGCGTGCATGGTGGGCGCCGGGCTTCTGCGCTGCGTGCTGCTGCTGGCCGATCAGCAGATCGCGCAGCTTGCGATCGTGCGCACGCCTCCACAACGAGCAGTGCGCGTTGGCGTCGGCATTGGCGCCGGTTTGGTGATTCTCGCAGTCGCACTTGCGGCCGGTGCGGAGGGCTTTGCCCATCGTCAATACGACAAATTCGTGAATGGCACTAACGAGCGGCATGTCACGCAGATCCGCGACCGGCTCACCGACCCCGCCAACGACGGCCGTCTGCCGCTCTGGCAGGCGGCTCTGGACATCTATGACACGCAGAAGCTGCGTGGCACGGGCGCTGGCACCTACCAACAGCACTACCCCCGTTTCCGCACCGTATCGACCTACGTTGTAGACGCCCATTCGCTCTACCTGCAGAGCCTTGCCGAGCTTGGCGTAGTGGGCTTCGTGCTGATCCTCGTTGTGGTCCTCGGCGTCCTCGGTGGCCTGGGCGCGCGCATCCGCGGCCCCGACCGGGCGCTCTACGCAGCGCTGTTCGCCATGTCGCTGGCCTGGGCGGTGCACCAGGCCTTTGACTGGGACTGGCAGATGCCAGCGGTGACGCTCGGCGTGTTCATCTTGGCGGGAGTGGCCCTTGCGCGCCCTAACGACGGAAAAGCGGGTCTCTCGGGCCTACCGGCCGGCCGCACGCTCGTTGCGCTCGGATGGTTGGTGCTCGCTGTGGGTCCGCTGCTCGTGGGCATCTCCTATGCGCGCCTACAGCGCAGTGGCGAAGAGCTAAAGCAGGGAGACTGCGCAAGCGCTAGGCAGGAGGCGCTGTCCTCGCTGTCGCTGTCGGCCAAGCGCCCACAGGCGTACACGATCATCGGCGTGTGCGACCTCCAGGAAGGCTTCGCCCAAGCAGCCGTGCCAGCGATGACCCAAGCGGCGAAGCTTGAACCGGAAAGCTGGGAAGAGCAGTACTGGCTCACGGTCGCCCGCGCCGGGGCGGG
>JBAPMC010000101.1:0-14916 GCA_049278415.1 Solirubrobacteraceae bacterium | reverse complement strand
CCCACCACCTGTTCGGCACGTCATATGAGTGCATAGACGTTGTGGTGCATCCGCAGTCGCTGATCCACGGGCTCGTGCAGCTTGCCGACGGAGCGATGCTTGCCCACATCGGACCGAAGGACATGCGCATCGCCATCTCCTATGCGCTGCACGGCGCCGCAAGCGTTGAGCTTCCGATCGCCCCACTCGACCTCGTGCAGGTCGGCGCGCTCACATTCGAGGCGGTCGACCTGGATGCGTTTCCATGCCTACGCCTCGCACGCGAAGCAGCCCAGGCGGGTGGAACCGCGCCGTGCGTTCTCAACGCAGCAAACGAGATCGCAGTGCACGCATTCCTCGCCGGACGTCTCCCGTTCATCGCGATATCGGAGGTGATCGAGCGAACGCTCGACACACTCGGCAGCTCGCCGGTCAGGGCGTTCGAGTCGCTTTATGAGGCCGACCGCGAGGCGCGGGCGACGGCGGAGGAGGTGTCCCACTCCATAGAGACGGTCGGATGAGGGAGGGTGGATTCACTTTTCTTTCTCCGCCGAGCCTCTATTTGAGATTGTCACGTCTGCATACTGCGCGCCAGCGCGGTATGATCCTGGTATGACCAAAGTGGCCAAGATCACGATCTCACTTCCACAAGCGCAGGTCGGGCAGGTGCGCGAGGCTGTAGCCCGCGGTGAGGCGTCAAGCGTATCGAGCTACATATCGGCCGCCCTGTCGGCTGCAGCCCCGCTGTCTCTCGTTGGTGAGGAGGACACCCTTGCCGATCTCGTGGCAGACATGATCGCTGAGCATGGACGTCCCAGCGCAGAGGCCTACGCGTGGGCGGACGAGGTTCTCGGCCTGGCCAACCCGAGAGATTGACATGGAGGGCCTCACCCTCGACACCGGTGCGCTAATTGCCCTGGAGCGCGGCGAGCAGCGCATGATTGCGCTGCTCGACCGAGCGCTCACTGTGCCCCAAGCGGTGGTTCACATCCCTGCAGGAGTTCTCGCTCAGGCATTCCGTGACGGCTCCCGCCAAGTGTATTTGAGGAGACTGATGAAGAAGCCTGAGAGCAGGATCATCGCGCTTGACGAGCAGACGGCATATGTGGTGGGCCTACTCCTTGGTTTGCGCGGCACAAACGACGTGGTTGACGCGAGCGTGGTGGTGTGCGCACGCCGCTACAACCAGCCTGTTGTAACGTCGGACCTGGACGATCTACGCCGACTCGACGGGAGTCTTCAACTACACGCCGTCTGAGTGCGTCGATCTCCTCCCGGGGCCGCTCAGTGCGCCGGCGTGCCGGCGACTAGGCAACAGAGGCGTGTCAGACTGAGTCCATGAACTGGCTGATAACGATCCTCGGGATCGTGGCCCTGATCGTCCTGCACGAGCTGGGTCACTTCACCGTGGCAAAGGCGGTGGGCATGCGCGTAGAGCGCTTCTCGCTGTTCTTCCCACCGAAGATCGTGGGGATCAAGCGCGGGGAGACCGAGTACATGATCGGCGCAATCCCGGCGGGGGGCTACGTGAAGATCACGGGCATGAACCCTGAGGAGATCAAGGACTTGCCGCCCGAGGTGGCCCGACGCGCCTACTACACGCAGGCGCCGTGGAAGCGGATAGTGGTGATCCTCGCCGGGCCCGGGGTCAACCTGGTGATCGCGTTTGTCCTGTTCTGGATCGTCCTGTTCGCCGGGAGCATGAACGGCGCCTTCACGCTCGAAGGGATCAACCCAGGCGTGCATACGCTGAAACCGGCAACCACCGCAATCGGGGCTATCGAGCACAACATGCCGGCGGCGGGAGTGCTGCGCCCCGGTGACAAGATCGTGACGGTGGACGGGCGCCCGGTTACCGAGCGCAGCGCCGTGGAAGCGATCTCCTCGCATCGCTGTCCAGGCGCTCCCACGGAGGGCTGTCGCGGGCGGACTCCCGTAGCCCTCACGGTGCGCAGAGCCGGGCAAATCGTGGCGCTCTTGATCGTTCCCCGCTACAACGGCGAAGCCAAGCGCATGCTGCTCGGCTTCGAGTTCGCTGCGCCCAGTGCGAAGTCATTTGGCGTATTTGCCGCTGCAGGGGCGTCGGGCCGTGAGATGTGGGCAATGACCACGCAAACGTTCAGCGGTCTCGGAAAGGCCCTCACCAGCTCCAAAGCGCGCGGCCAGGTCAGCAGCATCGTTGGCATCAGCCAGGTCACCGAGCAAGCCGTCGCGTCCGGTCCCGGTAGGGCGCTCGTGGTGATCGGCTATGTGTCGCTCGTGCTCGCGGTGCTCAACCTGCTGCCGTTCCTGCCGCTCGACGGCGGTCACGTGCTGTGGGCGGTCGCCGAGAAGCTGCGCGGACGGCGTGTGTCACTGGCCGCCATGTGGCGTTTCAGCTCTGTCGGGATCGCACTGCTGCTGTTCCTCGTGGTGAGCGGCTTCAGCAACGACATCGGGCGTCTCGGCGGATGAGGTCAGTGCCACCTAGGCCCCCGGCCTAGGTGGGAAACACGCATCGATCGTGATCTTCACCTCAACTAGACTCGGAGCCGCCGATAGGCGGGTTCGCTCAGCTCTTTGCAAGCGCTTGCGGAGCTGCCCCTCGATGGCTTGCTCGAGGATTCACAAGCAGGCGTTCTAGGTAGCTTTTTAACCACAAGTGACTCCACTGGGGTCAATTTTCCGAACCCAAAAGGCCAGCCGACCGCAGGGAAAAGCCAGCAGAGGTTAATCGCGCAGTCACCCGATCGGATAGGAGGGTGTAGGTGAACCAGCGCAGCCGCATCTCGGCGCTGCACATTGCTTCAAATCTCGAGCGTGATCGGCTCCAGGCCACGATTGGCGCTTGGTTGACGGTCGTCTTGGTGGTTACGGTCGACTTTCTCTGGGTGATGGCTAGGCTGCTGACCGGTAAGGGTCAGCTTTCTGCCATCAACCTCCTGGTTTTCACCCTGGGAGGACTGGTCATCGTTGGCTGGCTTGGATTGCGGGCAGCCTCGGACAAGGTGGATACTCTCATGCTGCTGCTCGCGAGAGTGACTCGAATTGGTGCAGCCGAGGGCGATATCGATGCTCTCGATGCCAGAGTCGAGATCCCCGGGCGCTTTCGGAGTCTGGTTGCGAACCTGTGGATACCGGTGACGCTCCAGTTCATTTTGGTGGGATGGCTGATATATGCGTCTGGGGGTCTCACCAACAGCCCGTACGGCCCTGTGCTGGTGGTGATGATGGCTATCGGCCAAAGCGTCTATCACGCTCCGGCGATCGAGCTTGGCGCCGAGGTCAAGATGCGCGACGTGCTCATATTCATTGGACGTGTCACACGCCTGTACGTATATCCGCAACTGATGTTCGTGTGCCTGCTGATCGCACTGGTGCTGTTGCAGGAACATCACCCACTTGTGACCAGGCCCACGCCGCCTGGGGAGATGATCTTCACCCTGCAGTTGTGTATCTTCGTAAGCATGTGCGTCGTCTTTATCACAAGACGCGCCGACCGCGCGATGGCGCCGGGCGCGAATTGACGGCGGCGCGCACGCACACCCAGCTCTTGACGAGCGGACCCACGCGCTCTGGTTGAGCTGGGCCGAACAGCCCTTCCATCTCACGACGCGACAGCAGCGAGATGTCCTCCCAGTCGCCGGCCGCCCCCAGACGCCAATAGGGCTTGCGCAGGCGCGGCGCCAGCCAGTGGGCGCCCGGCAGCAGCGAGTGCGGCTCGATCGGGAATGAGCGAGCAGGGGTTTGCACGAACCAGCCACGGCCGACGCGGCGAACCTCGGCGGCGAACGCCGCTCGGCGGGGAGGCGGCACGTGCTCGATTACGCTCGAGCAGTACACGAGGTCGAACTCGTTGTCGGCGAATGGCAGGCCGGCGGCGGCGTCGGCACATACGAACGGGCCGGGATAGGCGGGGCGCTCGCTGAGATCCACGCCAGTGATGTCGAGCGTGGGCTCGAGCGAGCGCAGGCCGAGCGCCCCGCAGCCCACATCCAACACGTGGGCGCCTGGATGCAGGCCGGCTAGCGCGAAGAAGCGCTCGTGCCTGCGCTTGCGCGCACGAGCCGCCAGCGGCGAGGCGATGCGCGCGAGTGGTCCGCGGGCGGTGGCATAAACCTCGGAAGAGCGTGAGGAGAGCGGTAAGGGCGGTTGGGGCATGCGCAGGTGAGGTTATGGGACAAGCCACTCGCACACCATCGAGTTCACGTAGGTGGCAGGACAGGCCCCATACAATGTGCCTATGGCTTCCAAGCGTCAGATCCACGTAGGACCCGTCCCGATCGGCGGCGGCGCGCCCGTGGCGGTGCAGACGATGACAAAGACCGAGACCGCCAACCTCACAGCCACGATGGAGCAGATCCGCAAAGTGGCGGACGCCGGTGCAGACATCGTGCGCGTAGCGGTGCCGCGCGAGCAGGATGTCGAGGCGCTGAAGCAGATCGTGGTGCAGTCGCCGATCCCGGTGATCGCAGACATCCACTTCAACCACACGCTTGCATTGAAGGCGATCGAAGCCGGGGCGCACTGTGTGAGGCTCAACCCGGGCAACATTGGCGGTCCCGAGAAGGTGGCGGAGGTGATTGCGCTGGCAAAACGCCATGGAACTCCGCTGCGCGTGGGGGTCAACAGCGGCTCGCTGCCCAAACACCTGCGTGACCTCGAGTATGAGAACCCAGTGGAGGCGCTTGTGACGGCCGCGGTTGAGACCGTCGAGCTGATGGAGCGCCTGGAGTTCGACAACTTCAAGGTGTCGATGAAGTCCACATCGGTGCCCAACACGATCGCCTCCAACCGGCTGCTCGCCGAGCGCATTCCCTACCCGCTTCACCTCGGCGTCACCGAGGCCGGCACGAAGTGGTCGGGCTCGCTGAAGTCTGCCGTAGGACTCGGCACCCTGTTGGCGGACGGCATCGGCGACACGATCCGCATCTCGCTGTCCACCTTCCACGCCGAGGAGGAGGTGAAGGTCGCCTGGGAGATTCTGAAGGCGCTGAAGCTGCGCGAGCGCGGCCCGGTGCTGATCGCCTGTCCCACCTGTGGGCGTCTGCAGTTCGACATGGACACGGTGGTGGTTGAAGTAGAGCGCCGACTGGAAGCCTATGAGGACCCGATCGAGGTGTCGGTGCTCGGCTGCGCGGTGAACGGCATCGGTGAGGCTCGGCACGCCGACTTCGGCATCACAGGGGCGAAGGACATGGGGATGATCTACTCAAAGGGGGAGCCCCTGAAGAAGGTCCCCACCGAGCAGCTCGTGGACGAGCTGTTCAAGGAGATCGACCGCTACTACGCCGCCGGCAAGACCGTTCAGCGCGATGAGCGCGCCGCGGCCGAGGCGAGGGAGTGGCTGGCTGCCAACGAGGACGCCACGGCGATGACCCCGGAGAAACTTGCGGCGCTCGAGGCAGCGGCCGCCGAGCAGGAAACCGAGGCCGACGCGGTGCTCGAGTCGATGCTCACACCTGCGGGCTCCTCTGCCGGCGGAAACGGCGGTGTTGTCCTTGACGAGTCGGCCTCGCCTGTCGCCGGTCGCCGTTTCAATCGCGGCTGAGCCACGGGCTCAACCACGGTTGCACCCGCGACCTCGGGTAGCGCGCGAACCCAGATGTAGCGTTGGCTCGCGCGCTGCGTCTCAGGCGCTCAGCTCACTGCGCTGAAGCGCTCGGCGACCGTGCCCCAGTCAACCGTGTTCCACCAAGCATCGAGGTAGTCGGGACGCTTGTTCTGATACTTCAGGTAATAGGCGTGCTCCCATACGTCCACGCCGAGTAGCGGTGTGGAGCCCATCGAGATGGGGTTGTCCTGGTTGGGGGTGCCCACGATCGCAAGCGCCGAGCCGTTGTGCACAAGCCAGGACCAGCCTGAGCCGAACTGGTTGATCCCAGCAGTCTTCAGCGCGGTCTGGAAATCGGCAAATGACCCGAAGGCAGAGGCGATGGCATCGCCGAGCGCGCCATCAGGGGCGCCGCCGCCATTCGGCGACATGCTCTCCCAGAAGAGCGAGTGGTTGTAGTGGCCGCCACCGTTGTTCTGCACGGCTGTGCGCTTGTCGGCAGGCACCTGAGAGAGGTCCTTCAGCACATCCTCGATGGCGGCGTCGGCAAGCGATGTGCCCTCGAGCGCCGCATTGACCTTGTCCACGTAGGCCTGATGGTGCTTGTCGTGATGGATTTCCATCGTCAGCTTGTCGATGTGGGGCTCGAGCGCGTCGTATGCGTAGGGAAGCGGCGGTACGGAGTAGGCCATCGGGGCTCCTTTTGTCGGGGACGGTTGTCCGTAATTCATAGCGTGCGACGGGCTCGGGGCGCGGGACCGCCCGCATCGCCTACACCTACCGGGATTTGGGCTTGGGCAAACACGGTCTGCGTCGCGCCAAACCCCTTGGAGCGGAACGCCGCATAGGATGTCGAACGCGCCATGACCCGACTGACCGAGTACCTGCTGCCCACGGAGAAGCAGGCCCCCGCCGACGCCGAGGCGATCTCGCACAAGCTGATGGTGCGCGCCGGGCTGATCAGGCAGATGGGCGCTGGCATGTGGACGTGGCTGCCGGCGGGCTGGCGGGTACACCAGCGAGTGGTGGCCATCATCCGCGAGGAGATCGATGCGATTGGCGGTCGGGAGATGCTGATGCCGGTGCTGCAGCCCGCCGAGCTGTGGCGAAAGACCGGGCGCCTCGAGATCGACGAGCTGTTCAAGCTCTCAGACCGCAAGGGCTCAGAGCTCGTGCTTGCCCTCACCCACGAGGAGGCGGTCACCTTTCATGTTGCCCAAACCATCAACTCCTACCGGGACCTGCCGCTGATCCTCTACCACTTCCAGGTGAAGGAGCGCGACGAGGCGCGCCCGCGCGCCGGGGTGCTGCGAACGCGGGAGTTCGTGATGAAGGACTCCTACAGTTTCGACCGCGACCAGGCGGGCCTGGAGCAGCGCTACGCCCTGCACGTTGGCGCCTATGACCGCATCATGGAGCGCACTGGGCTGCGCTTCTATCGCGTGGAATCAGACGTGGGCGTGATGGGAGGTCTTGGGGCGCACGAGTACATGGCTCCCTGCCCGGCCGGGGAGGATGAGGTGGCGCTGGCGCCTGGATACGCCGCCAACATGGAAGTGGTGCAGAAGAGTCCCGACTACCGCAAGGCTGGGGACACTCACATGCTCGGCGAGCAACAGCTTAGCGTTGAGCCAGCGATTGAGATCGGCAACATCTTCAAGCTCGGCACACGCTACTCCGAGCCGCTCGGCGCCACCTATCTAGACGAGCACGGAGCCGAGCTGCCGATTTGGATGGGCTCCTACGGCATCGGCCCCGCCCGCATAGTGGCTGCTGCAGTGGAGCAGTTCGCCGACGAGCACGGCATCTCCTGGCCGCGAGCGCTGGCGCCCTTTGCCGTGCACCTGGTGGCTGTGGGACGCCCGGGTACTCCCGAGCGCGATGCCGCCGAGCGCCTGTATGAGACGTTGCGCATGGGTGGGGTGGACGTGCTGTATGACGATCGCGAGGCTGGGCCCGGGGAGAAGTTTGCCGACGCCGAGCTGCTCGGCTGCCCTGTGCGCTTGACAGTGGGGCGGCGCAGCCTGGAGTCGGGCGAGATCGAAGTGCAGCTGCGTCGTGGACTCAAGAGCGCGCCCGGGCTGCCCCTCGGTGGTGAGCCCGCAGAGTTGTTGCTGGCACTGGATGACCTATGCCAGAGCGCCCCGTAGAGCCGGGCGGTGCAGGCTCGCAAGACGGACGCCACAGCGCGGCGGACGGGGTAGAGACGGGGGCCGAGGAAGTACCTCACGACGTCTCGGGTGACGCGCGGATGGATCGCTCCACTCGCGTGATTAGGCCCCTGACGGTACGCCGCTTGGTTGGCCTCGACCGCTCAGGGCCGCCGCCACCGCAGACACTCGTCGGTCAGCCTTTGCGTCCGTGGACAATCCCCAATGCGATTGGGTTTGCGCGGCTTGCGCTGATCCCCGTGTTCCTAGTGGTGGCCCTGTCCAGTGAAGACGGGGTAGACGCGCTCGCCGCGACGCTGTTCGCAGTGATTGGCTGGGGTGACTACGCCGACGGGATCGCGGCTCGGGTGACGCGCCAGTACAGCCGCCTGGGAGCGCTGATGGACCCCGTGACCGACCGTCTGCTCGTGATTTGCGGCGTGGTGGTGTGCTGGGACTTCGACCTGCTTCCGCGCTGGGCGCTTGCGGTGCTGATAGCGCGGGAGCTGTTCATGATCGCGCTCGGGCGCTACGGCCTCACGCGTGGTGTGGACCTGCGCATCAACTGGCCCGGGCGCATCTCCGTGGGGCCGTTGATGGGAGCCTTGTTCTTCGCGATGGTGGGACTCGCAACCCTGGCTGAGGTGCTCCTGTATGTCGGGCTGGCGCTCGCGCTGGTTGCTAGTGCGCTGTATGTGCGCTCGGGACGCGAGCAGCTGAGCGCTCGCGCCACATGACGATCAGCTTCTCAACCGCAAACCACGCCCCGATCGTGCCGGAGGTAAGCAGCAGCGCCATCAGGCTGACGTTGTAGCGCGGCTGATCGTTGAACAGCGTGGCGAGCGCCGCCACGCTGAGCAGCACGCCGGTGCTCACCACCAAAACGAAGCGACGCGTGAGGATCAAGCCTGCGAGCAGCCCGATCCAGGCGAGCCAGAGGTAGATCGTGTGCTGGGTCTTGCTCGTGTCAGGTTTATAGGTGCCGTTGCCACCGCTCCACACGTTGTCCCACATCTTCCAGTACTTGCCCCACAGCATCGCCGTGAAGGCGGCAGGTTTCCCGAGCATGTACTTGCGGATGTTCTGAAGGTTTTCATCGTTCACCGCCGTGTTCTCAGAGACCCCCGGATGGCGAGCTTCGATCAGGCGGAAGACGGGAGCGGCGCTGTGCTGCCAGTAGCGCCCGCAGTCCTGGGGAAAGTGACGGCACACATCAGGCGCCAGCTGCTCCTCGGTCGGCACGAGCGCGCCGTTGCCCGGCAGGTAGCTCCCGATGAAGAACGCGTCTGGCCCCGAGGTCGTGATCGGCACGAAGCGCCCCTCCTTGTCCGAGGCATAAGCGAGCCAGGGTGAGAGGGTGAGCAGCAGCGCAGCGAGATAGACCGCGCCGCGCAATAGACCCGTACGCCATTTTGGCCGGCCCGCAAGCGCCAGGGCAAGCGCGATCACCGCCATGCCGATCGCCAGGTCGCTGCGGGTCAGGCATGCGAGCCCGCCAACGACGCCAGCCGCAGCGAGCGCAAGCAGCTCTCGAGGAGAGCCCAGGCGCCGGTGGGCAAGCACGGCTGCGGCTACAGCCGCCACCACCATCAGCGCGCCGAGCGGCTCGCTCAGGAAGGTTCTTGTAGCCACCACAAGCGGCACGTAGCCGGCCACCAGCGCAGTGGCGATCACAGCGGCCCACGGTCCCGCCAGCATCCAGACCAGCACCGCCACCAATGCGAGCGTGGCGACACCGATCAGAAGCTGCATGTATTGGGCGGGCCCGCTCGCCCGGGTTGCGAGCCGCAGCGAATGGTGACCGGAGAGCCTGGTGGCCACCGCAAACGCCACAGAGGTTCCCGGCGGCCACTTGAAGGTGGCATAGCGTTCGTCCGCGAGGATTCTGTTGGCGTTACCTACGTAGCCGTTCTCATCGGCGGAGAGATGCGTGTTCGTTCCGATCGCCGTGGCGCGTGCGATCCCGCCGGCGATCACAATCAACACGATGAGCGTCCCAGCAATGGCTTGGGTGCGCGTGAATCTCTGTTTGAACACTCTCAAGCTCAACTTCACCTTTTGGTCTATACTCGAGCGGCAGCATGGCAGCACCGACAGTTATTTGACCTGCATCCTTGCGCAAGAGGAGATCGTTCGCGATGGACACGTTCCCTGACCTTGGCTCGATGACCGATGTGGAGCTC
The DNA here is from genome assembly GCA_049278415.1 of Solirubrobacteraceae bacterium. Taxonomy (GTDB): domain Bacteria; phylum Actinomycetota; class Thermoleophilia; order Solirubrobacterales; family Solirubrobacteraceae; genus Palsa-744. Next base: position 5,071 of record JBAPMC010000101.1, on the reverse strand, counting down.
AAGGATGTGATCCGCCAGCTCACCGAGGAGGAGATGGAGATCTCCTACAAGCGGCGCATTCTGCACGGAAAGATCGACATCCTGCGCGCCGAGCTGGTGAGCCGCCTGCGCGAGCAGCACAAGGACGGCGAGGCATCGATCTCCGGCGACGACGTGAAGCGTCTGTCGGACATCCTCGCCAACCGTGCGGGCGGAGCCTCGCTCGACGAGGTGTAGCTGTGCCGAGGGCGGCAACAGCACACCTCGCGATCTAGGCGACTGACAATCATGGCTTTGCATTGCCCCGAGTGCGGTTTCCTGAGCGATGAGGGCGCCAACTACTGTCCGCGTTGCGGTGCGCTGCTCCCGCACGGCGAGGGCGCCGGCGAGCCCGTAACAGCCACATACCGGATCGACGAGGCCGGGGAGCTTGTGCCGGTGGAGCTCGACAAGGTCACCGCAAACGGCCCCGCGCTTGTGATTCGCACCGGTGGAGGGCGTGCCGGCGAGAGCTTTCCGGTTGACCGAGATCACATGACAATCGGGCGCCGTCCGGACTCCGACGTGTTCCTCGACGACGTGACGGTCTCGCGCGACCACGCCCTGCTCGTGAGTCGCGGTGAGAGCTGGTATCTCGATGACTGTGGGTCGCTCAACGGCACCTATGTGAACCGCTCGCGAATCGACTCTCATCGCCTCGAGGAGGGCGATGAGCTGCAGATCGGCAAGTACAAGCTCACCTACCACGCACGCTGATGGCTACCCTCCCACAAACGAGCCAGCAGCCGGAGCTCGAGCTTGCCGAAGCGCAAACTCCCGACGGCTCCGGCGCGGGCGCTCGTCAGAAGGCGCTCACCATCGGCGCCGTGTGCAAGGCGCTCGTACAGGAGTTCCCCGACATCTCCATCTCAAAGATCCGCTACCTCGAGGATCAGAAGCTGCTCACGCCGCGTCGCACCCCCGGCGGATACCGGCTCTACACGCAGAGCGACGTTGCACGGCTGCGCACCATCCTGCGCATGCAACGCGACGAGTTCCTTCCGCTCCGGGTGATCCGCCAAGAGCTCGCCGCCGGACGCACGGGAGACACACAGGTTCCGCGCCCCGGACGCGAGGGCGGCTCGCGCGCGTGGCACACGAGCATGAGCGTGCGCGAGGAAGCAGGCGCTCTGTACTCGCTGGAGGACGTGCTCGAGGAGTCAAGCGCCGACGCCAAGCTCGTGCGCGAGCTCGAAGAATACGGTGTGGTGAAGGGGGAGATGCGCGGCGGCGTGCGCTACTTCGACGAGACAGAGCGCGAGATTGTGAGCGCCGTCTCAGAGCTCGCCCGCTACGGCGTCGGCGGGCGCAACCTGCGCGTGTTCCGCTCCTCAGCCGATCGCGAGGCAAGCCTCTTGCAGCAGATCCTCGCGCCGGCATTGCGCTCACGCAACCCGCAACGACGCAAGGACGCGGTCGACGCGCTCGAGAACCTCGCAGCGGTAACCACCCACCTGAAGCATTTGCTGCTCGTGCGAGATCTACGCAAGATAGTTCGGTGAGCGCCACCGACGAGTTGCGCGCACTGATTCGCGACATTCCCGACTTCCCCAAGCCGGGGATCATGTTCAAGGACATTACCCCGCTGCTTGCCGATGCAGCGGCGCTCAACACGGCGGTAGGCGCGCTTTCAGAGCATGCACGGCCGCTGAGGGTCGAGTGCGTGCTGGCGGCTGAGGCACGCGGCTTTCTGCTTGGCCCGGCGCTGGCGCTAGAGCTTGGCGCCGGCTTTGCGCTCGCACGCAAGTCCGGCAAGCTGCCGTATGAGACTGTCAGCGCCGAGTACGACCTGGAGTACGGAGCCGGGCGCCTGGAGCTCCACCGCGACGCTCTACGTCCCGGCGCACGCGTGCTCGTCCACGACGACCTGCTCGCCACGGGTGGCACCGCACGGGCGCTGTGCGAGCTTGTGGAAAAGGTGGGTGGCGAGGTGGTGGACTGCAGCTTTCTCGTCGAGCTGGCGTTCCTGAAAGGGCGCGAGCGACTGCAGCCCCACAGCGCTCATGCACTGCTCTCCTATGAGGCATAGGCGCCAAGTGCCGGTAACCCATTTGCGAACGCGCACCGCAGACGCCAGCTGATGCCAACCGCGCAACGCACACGCACGATCGCCGCCTCCGAGCAAGAGCTATGGGAGGTGCTTGGCGATCCCCACCACCTGCCGCGCTGGTGGCCGCGCGTGAGTCGAGTGGAGTCGGTAACCCTGAAGGACACAGGTGAGTTGGATGCTTTCACCGAGGTGCTGATGAGCGGCAAGGGAAAAATGGTGCGCGCCGACTTCAAGCTGCTCGACGCCGTCAGCCTGCGGCGGATCATGTGGGCCCAGCAGGTGGAGAACACGCCTTTCGCCCGCATCCTCACGAGCGCTGAAACGGAGGTCAGCCTTGCAGGCGCTGACGCCGCTGACGGTCCCAGCACAGAGGTGACAATCGAGCTGCGCCAAACTATGCACGGCTTCCTCGCACGTCTCGGCAGCCACCTCGTGCGTCGAGCCGCCGGCTCCACCCTCGAGGAGGCCCTCGATGGGCTTGAGCGGATCGTGGGCAGGCGGGCCTGAAGTGTCCTCAGGGCAACGCTCGAGCTCGCCGCCGCAGTCGCTCGTCGCGGCTAAAGCCCGGGGCCTCACTAAAGAGCCCAGCTTGGCCGGCAAGCGAGTGGCACAGATGCGCTGGTGGGGCTGGGGTGATCCTCAGCACCCACCCGGACTCCCTGCGCACGCCCTGAGCTTCCTCGGCGACACGCTGGGCGTCACTTCAAGACCCGCTGCACCAGTGGCGCTCGAACACGTGAGGATCGACCCCCAATCCATCCCCTCCAACACGCTCGATGGGCTCCGCGAGATCCTCGGAGACGAGCATGTCCGCGACAACCACGCCGATCGCGTTCTACACGCTGCGGGCAAGGGATATCCGGATCTCCTGCGTTTGCGCGCCGGAACGCCTGAAGGCGCCCCTGACGCGGTGCTCTATCCAGGCTCGCGTGAGCAGCTACGCGCGCTGCTCACAGCCTGTGGGCAAGAGTCGATCGCAGTGGTTCCCTTCGGTGGCGGCACGAGCGTGGTGGGTGGGGTGCAGCCGCTGCGCGGCCCCCACCGTGGAGTGGTGGCGCTCGACATGTGTCGCATGGCGCGCGTGCTTGAGCTCGACCGCGATTCGCTCACCGTGACGGTGCAGGCAGGCGCCAGGGTGCGCGAGCTCGAGCGTTGGCTCGGCGCAAGGGGGCTCACGCTCGGTCATTTCCCCCAGTCCTATGAGTACGTGTCGCTCGGCGGCTGTGCAGCCACCCGCTCCGCCGGACAAGCCTCCACCGGCTATGGGCGCTTCGAGCGGATGGTGCAGGGCCTGCGCATGTCGGCCCCCGCCGGAGACATCGAGCTGCCGGCGCTTCCAGCCAGCGCCGCCGGACCCAGCATGCGTGAAGTGCTCGTAGGCTCAGAGGGGACGCTCGGAGTGATCGATGAGCTGTCTTTGCGGGTTCGCAGAGCGCCCGCGGAGCGCATCTATGAAGGTGTGTTCTTCGAGAGCTTTCAGGCAGGCGTGCAAGCGTTTCGCCAACTCGCCCAGCGTCACGCCGCCCCGGACGTGGCGCGGCTCTCAGACGAGCAGGAGACACGCATGTCGCTCGCCCTCGCCGGCTCCGGCGACGCCAAGGGCCGACTGGGACGTGCCTACATCGGGGTACGAGGATACGCGCGCGGCTGCCTTGCCATCATTGGCTTCGAGGGGGAGCACACGGAGGTCAAGGAGCGTCGCGCACGTGCGCTTGAGCTCTTGCGAGCCGGCGGCGGCCTCTGCGTTGGGCGCTCGCCGGGGCGGGCATGGCTTGCCTCACGCTTCTCCGCTCCCTACCTGCGCGACGAGCTGCTTTCGCACGGCGTGATGGTCGAGACGCTCGAGACAGCAACACGCTGGTCGAACGTGGAGGCGCTTCACCGTCGTGTGCAGCGGGCAATCGACGATTCGCTGCGCGCCTGCGGAACGCCAGGGCTTGTCATGTGCCACGTCTCCCACCTCTATGAGACGGGCGCCTCGCTGTACTTCACGTTCATCGCATCTCAGCGAGAGGGCGATGAGCTCGCCCAATGGCAGGCTGTGAAGGCGGCAGCGAGCGCTGCAATCTCAGACGGCGGCGGAACCATCACCCACCACCACGCAGTCGGTCGCGATCACGCGCCGTGGATGGAGCGCGAGATCGGCCGTGAGGGTGTGAGCGCTCTACGTGCGCTGAAGGCGGAGCTCGACCCCCAGGGGATCATGAACCCGGGGAAGCTATTGCCCTGACGGGGACCGCCCCTCGATGAGAGGGAGTGTCGGGCTCAGCGCTCTCCGCCAACTACGGGAGCGGAGTTGGCAGTCGCGATCGGTTGGCAGTCGCGACCGCAGGTGAGGGTCAGTGCAACCCGAACGTGCCTCTCAGCACGATCTCGCCGGGATGGCTCGGGTGAGTGCTGGTCTCATGTGTGATGATCAGCTGGTGGAAGAGGCTGGCGTTCGTGGGCAGTGGGCCTCCGCCTTCCATACGACCGTCTGAGCCAACGGTCGGAGCACGGCCGAGCGCCGCCGAGCTCGACGGCGAGTTGTAGAGCCACACCGCATAGAAGAAGCCGGAGGACGGCGGCAGGCTGCGTGCAGCAACGTAAAACGCTTGTCGATTGTTCTCTGAGAGAACATACGCCGTGCCGGTCGCTTTGCTCGACGGTTCAGAGGGGCTGAGAGCAATCGTCTTGTTAAGGGTCGGCTTGCCCGCGCTCGCAGTGGTGGTCGATTTGGCGCCCGAGGCAGTCGTTGAGCTGTGGCTCGAGCCTTTCCCGCCTCCGCTGGAGATGAGAATCACCACAACGATGATCACCACAACAATCCCGCCGAGCAGCAACGCGCCACCGGTCCTCGAGCTCGGCGTCGTCAAGGGTGCACGTGGCGCGTCTCGTCGACGCGGCGAGGAAGAAGTGGACGGGCCTGACGCGGGGGCCTCGGTGGCTCCACGCGCACCCGCAGTCGTGGCCGGAGCGGACGCCGGCGGGCGCGTGTAGCCGGAGGTCGCCGCATCCTTAGCC
>JBAPMC010000100.1:0-1612 GCA_049278415.1 Solirubrobacteraceae bacterium | reverse complement strand
TGGTTATGACCGGCGGGGACGCGGATGGGGTTGAGGGATTGCAGATGATAAAGTCAACGGGAGGCCTGTGCCCCTAAACCCCGGCTAACGGGTCGGGATTCGGCCAACTCCGCAAGGAAGGTATTGATTCTACTTTTGTTCTTTCTTGATGATAGGTTTCACCCGCGGGGTGGCGGGGGAACGGCAATGGCGGATCGACTGGAGTTTGAGATCGACGTTGAGCTGGAAACGGGGCTGATCACGGGTCACGCCGGGGTGCCCGGGCTGATCGAAGCGTTTCGCCAGACCGGAACGGCGGCGGTAATCGGAGAGATCAAGCTGAAAAGCCGCAAACGTGGTCTGAGCGCGTCGGAGATGGTCGAGAGCCTATTGGCGATGTGGGCGGCGGGTGGCGAGCGGGCTGAGGATCTCGATCAATTCCGGCAGGACAAGGCGCTGGCGCTGCTGTTGGGTCACGAGCTGCCGGCGGCGCAGACGGCGCGTGATTTCCTGGCGCAATTCCATGCCGAGGATCTTCCGCTGCTGCAGGAGGGCAAATCGAGCGTGCCTGCCGAGTCGGTGCCGCTGCTGAGTTTGGCCAAGGCCAATGCCGAACTCGTGCTCGATATGCAATGCCGCCGGCCCGTGAAGACGGCAACGCTGGATGTCGACGCCACGGTGATTGCCTGCGACAAACGGGCGGCAAAGCGGGCTTATGACGGTAATCGCGGCTATCAGCCGGTGCTGGCGCTATGGGCCGAGCAGGACGTGATCCTTGCCGACGAGTTCCGTGACGGCAATGTGCCGGCCGGCTCGGGCAACCGGCGGGTGGTCGAGAAGGCGCTCGCCGCATTGCCTGGCGGCATCGACACGATCTATTTGCGCGGCGACAGTGCGCTGTACGAGCACGAGCTGATGCGCTGGCTCGACGAGCAGGCGATCGGCTATGCGATCACGGCCGATATGAGTTCGCAATTGGCCGAATGTATCGCCGCGCTGCCCGAGGATCACTGGAAGGCTGACCAACCGGAGGCCGATGCGATCCGCGAGTGGGCCGAGGTCAATTACCTGCCCAGCGACGGCATTTGGAAGAAAGACGCCGTCTCGCCGCGCCGCTATCTCGCCATCCGCATCCGCCCACGCCAGGGCGAATTGCTGCGCGACGGCAATCGGGTGCGCCATTTCTGCATTGTCACCAACCGTTCCGACCCCCAAGCCGGCAGCGGCCTCGAACTGATCCGCTGGCACCGGCAGAAGGCCGGTACCATCGAGCACGCCCATGACGTGCTGATGAACGAACTCGCCGGCGCCGCCTTGCCCAGTCAAAAGTTTGGCGCCAACGCCGCCTGGCTGCGCCTCAACGTGATCCTCTACAACCTGCTCTCGGCCTTCAAGCGCGTCGGCCTACCCGAGGAATTTCACACCGCCAGACCCAAGCGGCTACGCTTCTTGCTGCTCAACACCGTCGGCAAGGTCGTCCGCCATGCCCGCGAGACCCTCCTGCGCTGCACCAAGGAGATCGCTCGAGCCCTCGCCGGAGCGCCGCGAACCCGCTTCGCCCTCAAACGCCCCGCCTTAGCCGGGGTTTGAGGAGAGGAGCGGCCCGGTTTTCAGTGCCAGCGTGGATTCCTCG
>JBAPMC010000099.1:0-4962 GCA_049278415.1 Solirubrobacteraceae bacterium | reverse complement strand
CGCTGGTGATGGAGCGCAAGATGCTGTTCGGGATCAAGCAGCGCGGCGAGACGCTTTCCACGCCTACGACGAGCTGTGATTGATCTTCACTGTCATCGGGGATCGCCACTTGCAGTCCTCCGTAGAGAGCACTGAGCGGCCTTGGTGGGCCCCTCGGATGATCGGCATGGATCTCAGCGAGAGGATGCGTGTCTAATGAGAGCCGAACCGAGAGTGTCACCCACGAAGACCGCCCCGTCTGTGTCCCGCGGCCTGCCTGGCTCAGCGGATAGCACCGGCTGGCTTGCCAGTTCCCAAGTCGCCGCTGGGATGAGCGACCGCGAGCAGCTCATCGAGCGGCTGGCGCACCTTCGCTCGATCCTCCCAGTGTTCGCCCAGGAGTTGGCGACGGCTCGTCGTCAGGCGACTGCGCTTCGCCTGGAGAACCGCGGCCTGCTGGATGAGGTGCGCTGGCTGCATAGGCAGCGTGGAGATAGCTCCCATGCGCCTACCGCCCTGTCCCGCACGCAACCAACGGAAGGTGAACCGAGATGAAGGCCCTCGTTTATCACGGTCCTGGCCAGCGAGGCTGGGACACGGTCGACGATCCAGCGGTCCTCGACCCGACGGACGCGATCGTGCGGATCGACACCTCCACGATCTGCGGCACCGACTTGCACATCCTCAAGGGAGATGTGCCCGAGACCACACCCGGCACGGTGCTCGGCCACGAGGCCGTCGGCACCGTTCTGGAGGTAGGAGCCAGCGTCACTACGGTCGCTCCTGGCGACCGCGTGCTGATGTCGTGCGTCAGCTCTTGCGGGCGCTGTCGCTTCTGCAAGGAAGGCCGCTACGGGCAGTGCCTCGGCGGCGGCGGCTGGATCTTTGGGCACCTCATCAATGGGCTGCAGGCCGAGTACGCGCGCGTACCGTTCGCCGACAATTCGGTCTACAAGGTTCCCGCAGAGCTCAGCGACGAGCAGGTGTTGTTTCTCGCCGACATTCTCCCCACCTCTTTTGAGGTCGGGGTTCTCAACGGCATGGTCTCTCCTGGGGATGTCGTGGCGATCGTTGGCGCCGGCCCGATCGGCCTGGCGGCGATCCTTACCGCGAGGCTCTACACGCCTGGGCGGATCGTTGCGATCGACCTCGCCGACAGCCGGCTGGAGAGCGCGCGGCGTTTCGGTGCGGACACGACGATCAACAACGGCAACGAGGACGCCGTCGCTGCGGTGATGGAGCTGACCGAGGGGCTCGGCGCCGATGTCGCGTTCGAGGCGGTCGGTGTGCCTCAGACCTTCGAGCTCGCGGCCGATCTGATCCGCCCCGGTGGGCGCGTGGCGAACATCGGTGTTCACGGCCAGGCAGCCAGCCTGCATCTGGAGAAGCTGTGGATTCGCGATGTGACGATCACGACGGGACTGGTGGACACGTTCAGCATCCCGCAGCTGATGCGGCTGATCGCAAGCGGTCGCCTGGACCCCTCGCTGTTCGCCACACATCGCTTCGCGCTCGGCGAGACGATGGCCGCTTACGACACGTTCGCCGACGCTGCTAACTCGGGTGCCTTGAAGGTCGTGCTCCAGGGAGCAAACGGCAGCGGGCGGACGATCGAGACCGAGCAAAGCGCGGCAGTCGCATGAGAGTTTTCTCATATGTTCTACGTGGAAAATACGGGTACCCAGAGCTCCGGGTCGCTTGTAGGGTGCTTGAGACGATGGTGCGTGGAGCCTTCCGAGAAGGTTGGTCGTGAGTCCCGTGGGCGTGCTGGGAGCGGTCTTCAACCTCAATCACCCGGCGCACGTCGTGGAATGGCATTTCATTCAGCTATCCGTGGCGAACATCGTCGTGATCGCCCTGATGATCCTCGTGTTCGTATTGGCGATCGTGCTGCCCTTCCCGGGCGCTGCGCGTAGACGCGGGCAGTCATCGTGAGCGCCACGCAGAGCACTCCACCGTCTTGGACTGGCCGGGTGCGTGAGGCTGCCGTTGATGCGCTGCCTCCCGAGAAGCTGCTGCCCGACACACAGCCGACCTACGTGGCCTCGTGGATCTACGTGTTCGGTGTCGCAAGCATCGCCTCGCTCTTCGTGATCATCGCCTCCGGCTGCATCCTCGCGCTGAAGGGGCCCGCGTGGTGGCATGACACGGGCGTCGGGCATTTCTTTAACAGCATCCACCTGTGGGCTGTGGAGCTGTTCTTCTTCGTGATGGTCGTTCACCTGTGGGGCAAGTATTGGATGGCCGCGTGGCGCGGGGGGCGCACCCGCGTGTGGATCACAGGTGCTGTCACCTTCCTCGTTGCTGTGCCGACCGCACTCACCGGCTACGTCTCCCAGCAGAACTTCGATGCACAGTGGATCGCAACCCAGGCCAAGGACGGATTGAACTCCGTCGGCGTCGGCGCTTTCTTCAACGTCACGAACTTCGGGCAGATGTACAGCTACCACGTACTGTTGCTGCCCGCCGCCGTCGTCGCGTTGGTCGTCGCGCATGTGCTGCTGGTGCGCCGCCACGGCGTCGTCCCGCCCTTCGCGCTTGAGGACCGGACAGTCGCAAAGGCGCCCTCGACCGAGCGGGAGCCCGCTCTCGCTGTGATGGAGGACTCCGCTTCGCCTTCTGATGGAGCACAGTCGTGAGCCTTCTCGGGCGGCTGCGCTCCCACGATGACACGACGCCGTGGCAGGGAGCCTACGCGCCCTACGATCTCGTCAAGGAGCTGTGCATCGCGATCGGTGTGATCGCGCTCGTCGCGATCCTCCTGACCATCCTTTTCTCATCGCCGGATGATCGGCCGAGCACGATCGCGCAGTGGTCACGCCAGCAGCCCATGAACTTCGTGGCCGCGGCAGCCAAGGAGTTGAATGGCACGAGCGACACGGCCGAATACGGCCCTCCGTATAACCACAATGGCGAAGGCCAGCACGCCGCTTTCATCTATTTGCAGAAGTGGCTCGGCGTCAGCCATCCGATCAACACGGCCAACGACTTCGTGATCGACCCGCTGAAGACAATCCCCAACGACCCCGCGCTGCAGAGCGCAATCGCCGAATATGAGGCCGCGCCCGAGCAGACACGCAAGGCTTGGGGCGAAGCGTATGCCAAGCCCCTTGAAGAACACGAAACGGCGCTTGAAGAAAAGAAGACGCCGAGCAACGCCGTGGCGGTCGATCCCGCTACGGGCACTGTGACAGTAAAGGCGAGCGGCGCTGGTCCTGTCCCTGGGATGATGAGCAGCCTGCTGGGCCTCGCCAAGAGCGGCGGCCTGGATGGCAGCCTGCTGACCAGCAAGCAGTTCTTCCAGACCGACTACACCAAGCCGCTGCTGTTCATGGCCGACGGCGGCCTCCTGGCCGAACGCGCCGAAGCGCAGCATCTGCTCGGTGAGCAGTGGGGCATGATGAACGAGACCGGCAGCTATCCGGGCCAGGTTTGGCTATGGCTCTACACCCTCTGGTATCAGGTCGAACCATTCAAGAGCTCTGAAAACGCCGATGTCCTCGTGATGATCGTGATGGGCGTACTCAGCCTGGCGTTCGTCTGCATCCCGTTCATCCCGGGCGTCCGCAGCCTGCCTCGCAAGCTGCCGATCTACCGGCTGATCTGGAAAGAGCACTACCGCGCCCAACAGGGCGCGTGAGCTCAGCTGCGCTCGCGATCGGTGCTGATCAGCCCACGATCGAGCGCGTAGCCGACGAGCTCCGCGCGAGTGGAGATCATGAGCTTCTGCTGGATGTGCGAGCGGTGTGTCTCAACGGTGCGCACCGACAGATACAGCTGTTCGCCGATCTCCGCATTGGTATGCCCCAAGGCGATCAGCCGCAGCACCTCCACCTCGCGCTCTGAGAGATTGTCGGGCGGACCTGGCGGCGGCTCAGCGGCCATGCGAGCACCCAGCCTGGGATTCAGGTAGCGCTCGCCAACGGCAGCACGCCTGACGGCCTCGACGAGCTCGTCATCAGCGGCTTCCTTGAGCACATAGCCGAGTGCTCCCGCGGCGAGAGCCTCGCGCGCGAACACGGGCTCTGTCTGCATCGTAAGCACGACGATCTGCGTCCCGGGAGACTCCTCGCGGATAACGGGGATCGCCTCGAGGCTCGAGCCGCCCGGCATGTTAAGGTCGAGCACGAGCACTTTGGGGTGGTGGCCGCGCACGTAGCGTCGGGCGCTGTCGATGTCGCTGGCCTCGGCGACGACCTCGAAGTCGCTCTCGTTGTCGAGCAGCAGCCGTAGACCACTGCGCACGACCGCGTGATCGTCTGCGAGAACGATGCGGATCGACTCCGGGGCGCCGGCCTCGTCCTCACCGCTCGCGTCTTCATTCGGCGTTGCGTCCTGGTCAGTCATCCCCGTGAAGATACCGGCTGAGCGCTGAGCGCCCCTGTACTGCGGATAGCCCCGTACGGCAGCGGGCCTGGCCGCCCGCCGCAAGCCGATCCTGTCGAGCGGGCTCGGCCTCTCCTCCAGTCGTTGAGGCTCAAGTGACCGGGGTTGGCTGGGCATCGTGCCCAGTCACGCCGGCCGCCGCATAGACTTCGAGCGCGTCGAGCGTCTCCGCGCCAAGCAGCGCCTGTGTGAGGCTCTCCAGCTGGTCGCGGTGCTCGGTGAGTAGGCGCGTGACCTCCTGATGGGCCGTGTCGACCATGCGCCGGACCTCGTCGTCGACGAGGCGCTGGGTCGACTCCGAGGTCGCGCTCGCCCCCGGCAGGAAGGGTCCCTCGCCATCGGCGGGGAGGACAGCGATCGGGCCGATCGCTTCGCTCATGCCCCAGCGGCCGACCATCTGGCGCGCGATCATCGTCAGCTGCTGGATGTCGGACTCCGCGCCGGTCGTGATCGTCCCGTAGACGACCTCCTCGGCGACGCGCCCGCCGAGAGCTACGCGGATCTTGGCCTGCAGATCCTCCAGCGAATAGGAGACCCGGTCGGCGTCGGGCGTCGAGAGGGTCACGCCGAGCGCCATCCCGCGCGGGATGATCGAGA
>JBAPMC010000098.1:0-4934 GCA_049278415.1 Solirubrobacteraceae bacterium | reverse complement strand
GATTCGGAGGGTCCAGGTGTCTATGCCGTCACCGTTCAGATCGACGGCAAAACGCTCTACTCGGGCACACCCGATCTCAATGGGGGTAGCTGCGCGGCGCTCGGCAAAAGCAACGGTGCGCTGATGTTCGATCATGCGCAGCCGTGCAAGCAGAGCGAGTCTGTTGATCTCCCGATCAACACGGCCACGCTCGCCGATGGCCAGCACACGCTCAAGGTCACGGTAGAGGACGCGGCTCAGAACTCGAGCGTCGTCTACGACGGCACGATCACGACCCAGAACGCTCCGGTGAAAATCTCATCGCTTGGTGCGCTGCCGGGCCCCGGCACCGGCTCCACGGGCACGGGGATCTTGCTCGGGACAGGCGCTGCAAACGGGACCGGTGCGAGCGAGGGAGCCCAGCTGCGCCTCGGCGTACGGCCAAGGATCACTCGCGTCTACGCGCACCGCGCTCTACGGCTCACCGGCCGCCTGCTCAACAGCCAGGCGCACCCGATCGGTGCGGCCACCCTAGATATCTTGCAACAGATCACGGGGTCCACCTCGCTTAAGGTCATCGCACGTATTCGTACTCGCGCGGACGGCTCGTTCGTGGCTCACTTGCCTGCGGGACCATCGCGGTTGGTCGAAGTTGCCTACCGCGCATTCTCCGCCGATGCCGACTACACCGCACATGCAAAGGTGCAGGAGTCGGTTAACGCTGGCATCAAGCTCAGTGTCACACCACGGAGCACGAGCCAGATGGGAACGATCCTGCTCATCGGCCAGGTTGACGGCCCGGTCCCTCGGCAGGGCGTCATCGTGGATCTGCTCGTGCATTACCGCGGACGCTGGGAGCCCTTTCGTACTCCGAGAACCGATGCGGCCGGGCGTTTCGAGGTCGCCTACCAATTCCAAGGGGCGCTCGGGCGTTTCCCGTTCCGTGCCGAAGTCCCCGCCAGCCAGGCGGACTTCTCGTTCGTTCGCGGCATGAGTGAGGTGATCAATGTCTCAACTAACTGACATATCAACGGCGCGCACTCGCGTCGCAAGGATCGCCATGCGCCTACTCGCGCCTGCGATCGCAGCCGTCATCGTCGGGCTGGTGGGTCCGCCTGTCGCCGGCGCTGGCACCTACCCGATGTATCAATGCAGTACCTCACATCGAAATCTTGCAGCTGGATGGTCGGTATTCAGCAACAACACTGCCGCGACAAACGTATTGCGCAACACCTGCTCGTCAGGGGGTCCGATAGAAGACTACGTATCGACCGAACAGCACTCCGGTACGGTGCGAGAGAACGGCAACGCTGGCAGTCAGGTGGGCATCAGCTTGGCCGTGCCAGCGAGCGCTCCAGGTGTAAGCATTGCTTCCATAAGTGAGCAAATACAGGTCTCGCCAGTCAGCGGTGACGACTCGTGGCTGGAATACGGCACCGAACACGCAGAATTTGGCGGCGGGGAGATATTCAACGGTCAGGGTGCCTACTCCTCGAGGGAAAGCTGGAGCCTGCCGATAGGTGCTCGCTGGTTCGATGTGGCAGTCCACTGCTCCACAGATGACAGCAACAGCACCTGTCAATTCACCGAAGCCACACACGTCCCGGCGATCTCCGATGTGAACCTGACACTTGTTGACGACACTCCTCCGAGCCTTAGCAACATCTCGGGGACGCTCGCCACCGCAGCCGCGCACGGGTCCACTGTCACTGGCACACAGACATTCAGTTTCACCGGAAAGGACGCGGACAGCGGCGTACTCTCAGCAACCATTACGCTGACGCCTCAAAGTAGCGGGTCCGCGTACACCAAGACAATCCCTTTCTCCTCAGAATGCACCTATGAATCGTGGAACGCCTGCCCGCTCACCGAGACGGTCAGTCCCTTCACGGTCGATACAACGTCCCTCAAAGACGGCACCTACGCTGTGAACTTCGCCGTCAGGGACGCTGCGGGCAATGTCGCAAGCGAAGCGCTCGGCACTATTACCACCCAAAACGAAGTGAAGCTGTCCTCGCTCGGGGCGCTGCCGGGTCCGGGGACGGCCGCCGCTAGCTCAGTCCTCTCGGTGGGAGCTGGCGCCCCGAACGGAACCGCGGCGAGCGAGGGTGCCGAACTACGCCTTGGCGCAAGCGGGGCGCTTACCCGCACCTTTGCGCACCGGGCATTTCGACTGACTGGCCGTCTGCTCAGTGCTCAGGGACATCCGATCGGGAAAGCCAGCCTGAATGTGTTGCAGCAGATCACCGGCGAGAGCGATCCACGGGTCATCACGCACGCGATCACCCGGTCGGACGGGGCATTTGCCGTGAGCGTGCCAGCGGGACCATCGCGGCTGATCGACGTCGCCTATCGAGCATTCTCCGCCGACAGCAACTACACGGCGCAAGCGACGATCGCCGAGTCCGTCAGTGCCGGGGTGAGGCTGCACGTCACCCCACGCAGGACAAGCCCGGAAGGCGCGATCACGCTCACCGGGACGGTGCAGGGACCGATCCCCAGACGGGGGACGATCGTTGACCTGCTCGTGCATTACCGTGGCCGATGGGAGCCGTTCCGAACGCCGCGGACCAACTCTCACGGGCGCTTTCGAGTCGTTTACCAGTTCGAGGGCGGCGTCGGTCACTTCCCGTTCCGCGCTGAGGTCCCCGCTGGCCAGGCGGGCTTTCCGTTCGCCGATGGAAGTAGTCAGGTGGTCAATGTCAGCACGAGTTAGGTCAGCGTTCGTGCATAGGCGGCGGCGCACGCTCCAGCGCTCGTGTAGCGCGGCTGGAGCGCTTCTCATCACCGTGGGTCTTCTTTTCCCGGCAGCCGTCCATGCTGAGGCGACCGCGCCGGCGCAGGCGATCGCGGACAGCGGCGCATTTCTGCCCTATGCGCCGCCGCCGCCGCAGCTCGGCGGGTTGTGCCTTGTTGATACGGGTGTGAATGCAAACCCCGACACGGAAGGCGTAGTTGTGGAACGAACCGCAATCGACGGCGGCTCGGGCAATGATGTATCTCCCACCATGCACGGGACGGTGTTGGCGATGATGGCGGGAGCACCTGTGAATGGCTGGGGAATGGTTGGCACCGCCCCTCGATCCATTCAGATCGTCTCGGTACGAATCCTCGAGCCGGGACAAACGACATTTCCGTTTAGCTCTTACGCCGATGGCATAACAGCGTGTCTACGTGTACGGCAGAAGTACAACGTGCGTGTAATCAACCTTTCGCTTGGTGGTCCCGAAACTCAGTCAAGCCAGGAAAATGAATCACTGAGCAACGCAATTGAAAGAGCAACGAACTACGGTGTGGCTGTGGTTGCTGCAGCCGGCAACGACAATGGGGGTCCTGTCGAGTACCCGGCCGCCTATTCGAGCGTGTTGTCGGTTGGTGCGACCGACTCTCAAGGAGGGGCGTTCTGTCCATTCTCGAATCGAGGAGAAGGTTTGCGTCTGCTGGCACCCGGATGCGATCTCGATGGCGCAGACCCGACAAGCGGCGCTCCTGACTACGACTACTGGCAAGGCACGAGCGAGTCCTCAGCCATCGCAGCCGCCGCGCTCGATGCCCTTGAGTCCTACCAGCCCAGCTTGACGCCCGAAGCTGCCGAGCAGGACCTGACTGGAGCCGACAATGGGGTCTTGGACATCGCCCAGGCTTTCCGCAACGCCGGCCTTGGGGCGATCGTGGCCGCCGGCGAAGCGGCAGCGCCCGGCGCCCAGCCCGTGGGAGCCTCGTCTCCAGTGATCCCTCCGCAAGGCATGACACCATCGAGTGCCATGCCTCTCATCGGGCCATTCCAACGTCCGCGGGCGCGACTCAAGCGCCTCAAAGGACATTTCGTGCTCGTGATCTCGAGTCGCCCTGACGAAGCTCAAGCCCAGGTTCGCTACCTCGGCCACCGAGCTCGCTCACGGCATCTGAGCGTCCTTCGCACGCTCCACGGCGCGTTCTCAAACCTGACCCTGCCCCCCTCGGGCGTCGTAGAGGTGTCCGTGCGATACACCGACCCGTATGACATCCGGCGCGCGAGTCCTTGGATAACACTGCGACTACCATCGCCGACGGCCAAGACCTCGAAGGGACGGCACAGTCGATGAGGCTTCGTATCGCCGCGCTCATAGTTCTTGTCATCGGCTGTTTCAGCCTCACACCGCAGAGCGCGGGAGCAACAACTGGCAGCTATCAGGTCAGCGCCTGCAACCTGACATCCGAAGGGGTCAACAACTCCTGGGCCTGGGGAACAACTGATCCATCCCAACCATCGCATTATGCCGAGCACACCGACTGCCCTTACCGGATCGGAGGCACGGGTGAAGGTGCCGATCAAGAAGGCGGCCTATCCACAACCGACGCACTTGGCCTCAAAAATGGCGCCCAGCCGGGCACTAGCGCCGGATGGACATTCACGACACCACCAAGCACGACCATCACCGAACTCACCTATGAACGCTTCATCGGACACCAGCTCGATGGGTTCAATGACTGGTCTCCGGCGCTTCGCGTCGACGGTAGCGTTGTGCCGAGGGAAACCTGTCTGGACTCTGTGGAAAACGGAGAGACATGCTCCGTTGGCGGTCCACCCGGCGAGGGAGTTGAACCAGGCGTTATCTCGGGCTTGTCAGCACATGAACTTTTCGTGGGACTCGTGTGTCAAGCGCCCGCAGAAGATGAATGTGTCACAGGCGCCACTCAACATCAAGTGTGGGCTGCCATGTATGGCGCAACGGTGACGATTGCCGATCCGACTTCGCCAACGCTAAGCGCTCCATCGGGTGCTTTGTGGGGACCGGGCGAAGCCAGCGGCTTCCACAAGGGAACGGAGAGCGTGACGACCTCGGCTCAGGATGTCGGCGGTGGTGTGCAAAACATCGTCCTGGCCGCCGATGGACGGCCAGTTGAGACCTACACGGCCCCGTGCAACTTCACGCTTCCACAGCCCTGCCCGTCGGCTACCGGAGCGCAGACCT